>CAMBEF010000053.1 GCA_945865495.1 uncultured Bacteroides sp.
CCGCATATACCCTGTTAAAATCCGTATTACTTTTTAATGTTTCAAAAGTCTTATACTTCATATTCCGTACCAACTACCAATCACAAAATCTAAAAATGCTACATAAAAAATGCTACATGTAAAAAACGTGCGCCATGCGGCGCACGTTGAAAAGCCACATGTTATGCGGCCCTAAGGTTTAAGCTGATAACTTCTTTCTTCCCTTTAATCTTCTGGCTGCTAATACCTTTCTGCCGCCCGGAGTACTCATTCTTGCTCTGAAACCATGAACCTTTGATCTTGATCTCTTCTTAGGCTGGAATGTCATCTTCATTTCTACACACCTCCTTCATCTACCAAATATAATTTCTATATAATTGGTACAAATAGTCATCATAATTAAATTTCAAAACATCATTTCAATTTTATGCATAAAGCGCCATTTTGTCAAGAAAAATTTGCGATTTACTGCAATTACACAGCGATTCACCAATATATAGTATTAATCCACAAGTTATTAACAATTTGTGGACAACTTGTGGATAACTGTGCATATCCGGACATATTTTTACAAAATCCGCGTAAAATCAAGGAATAATAGCTGTTGAATATGTGGGGAACTTTTCCACACAGCGCCATTCCTGCGTATTTCCATGCAAATATTAACATATGTGGACAAATGCTTTTTCCACTAAAATATTTGAAAATGAACCAGCTTTATGCTAATATGTATTTATATATCGGCTGTATATATTTTCTATTCAAATTGTAGCAGTTTCTTCCTATATTAATACATTTGTTTTTGAAAGTTACTTAGCCAGATAAATTTGTATGACAGGATAAATATATTATGGAAGATTTAATCAGGGAAAAATGGGATGATATTTTAAAAGCCATGAAAGAGGAATATGAGATTCAGAATATCTCATTCAATACATGGATTCTTCCTCTGAAGCTTTATGCAGTAGAAGACTCTACTGTTTATGTAACTGCGCCTATGGAGAACATGGGAATTAACTACATAGAAAAAAAATATCTTGTTCCGCTCAAAGTAACTATAGGTGAGATTGTCGGAGAGGAACTTGATGTTAAGCTTATTTCTGACAAGGATGCCAAGACTCATAAAGAGGAAATTCACAAGCTTAATGCAAGAGCCAATGTATCCGGTTCTGCTGAAGCAGTCAATATGGGACTTAAGCCTAACTATACATTTGAGACATTTGTCGTTGGTAACAATAATAACCTTGCACATGCCGCAGCACTTGCAGTAGCTGAGACACCGGGTCATGTATATAATCCGCTGTTCATCTACGGAGGTGCCGGACTTGGCAAGACCCACCTTATGCAGGCCATTGCTCATTTTATCATGCAGAATAATCCTGACCTTAAGGTTCTTTATGTTACATCAGAGACATTTACCAATGAGCTGATTGAATCCCTGAAGAATCAGAAGATGACTAACCAGGAGTTCCGTAATAAGTATCGTAATATAGATGTTCTGCTTATCGATGATATTCAGTTCATTATCGGTAAGGAAAGTACGCAGGAGGAGTTCTTCCATACTTTTAATGCACTTTATGATGCCAATAAGCAGATTGTTATTTCATCAGATAAGCCGCCTAAAGAGATGGAGACTCTTACTGAACGTCTTCGTACAAGATTTGAGATGGGACTTACTGCTGATATCCAGATTCCTACATATGAGACTAAGATGGCAATTCTTAATAAGAAGTCTGAGGCTGAAGGCTATAATATTCCTGATGATGTCAAGGACTATGTTGCCACTCATATTAAGTCCAGTATCCGTGAGCTTGAGGGTGCGCTTACAAAGCTTGTAGCATTTTCAACACTTTCGCATCAGCCGCTCACTGTTGAGTTTGCCGAGGATACACTTAAGGATCTCATATCCCCTGAGGACAAGCGTGAAGTTACACCTGAGCTCATTATTCAGATTGTTGCCGATCACTTTAACCTCACTCCTGAGGATATTATATCCCAGAAGCGTAATGCCGAGATATCGAAGCCACGACAGATTGCAATGTACCTGTGCCGTACCATGACCGACACTCCTCTTGAGCAGATTGGCCGTTACTTTGGCAACAGAGACCATACAACGATACTTCATGGTTACAGAAAGGTTAATAAGGAAGTTACCAATAGTATAGAGACGCGTTCCCTTATTGAGATACTTATTAAAAAGATTAACCCTTCTTAACCGATTTATAAAAGTTATTAACAAGTTATTTTGTTGATAAGTCTAATAACTTTCGCATTTTTTGTGTATAACTTTGTAGTTTTGTTGTTAATTTGTGGTGAAATCCGGTTAATTATTAACATTTTCATTTTTTGCTTTTCTGAACGCCTTTGAGTTATCAAGAGCTGTCCACACAAATTTAAGGCTCGTTCAACATACTTTTTAAGTCGTTTTTCATCAGTAACCGCAAGGGCTGGCATAGGTTATCAACTTATTAACAGCCCCTACTACGGATACTACGGAAGTAAATTATTTAAATATGCCTTTTTGACGCCGTTAATTCTTCACATTCACTTTTCAACATTTTCGAAAGGGAGGATATATTCCATGAAATTAGTTTTTTCAAAATCAGAACTCTCAAAGGGAGTTAATATTGTTTCAAAAGCAATTCCTACCAGAACATCAATGCCTATACTCGAATGTATAATGATCGATTCCACTGAGGGGCAGATTAAATTTACTGCCAACGATATGGAGCTTGGAATCGAAACTATTGTAGAGGGAGATATTCTGGAGAAGGGAAAGATTGCAATTGATGCAAAGATTTTTTCAGATATTGTCCGTAAGCTTCCTGATAACGATATTACTATCCAGACTGATGATAATTACAATGCACTGATTACATGTGAGAATTCAAAGTTCAATATTTCAGGCAAATCAGGTGATGATTTTTCATTCCTTCCTGTAATTGAGAAGCAGAAGTCTATAAGACTTTCACAGTTTGCTTTGAGAGAGCTTGTTAATCAGACAATTTTCTGTACAGCACCTAATGATAATAACAAGATGATGGCTGGTGAACTTTTTGAAGTTGTTGATTCTGAACTCAAAGTAGTTGCACTTGACGGACACAGAATTGCAATACGTAAGAAAAAGCTTGAAGGAAGAGCTGATGATGTAAAGGTTGTTGTTCCGGGCAAGACTCTTAATGAGATAAGCAAGATTCTTTCTACAGATGCTGATGATATGATGAATATTTATTTCTCAAATAATCACATTCTGTTTGAGTTTGACCAGACTATTGTTGTTTCAAGACTTATTGAGGGTGAATACTTTAAGATAAGCCAGATGCTTTCAAGTGATTATGAGACTAAGATTACTGCCAATAAGAAAGAGATGCTCGGTTCTATAGACAGAGCAACGCTGCTTATTAAAGAAAGCGACAAAAAGCCTATTATTCTTAATATCACTGACGGCAATATGGAAGTTAAGGTTGTATCTTCAATTGGTTCACTTAACGAGAATGTTGCAGTTGAAAAAGAGGGCAAGGATATTATGATTGGATTTAATCCTAAGTTCCTTATGGATGCACTTGGTAAGATAGATGATGAGAACGTAGACATATATCTGCTTAATCCTAAGGCGCCATGTTTCATCCGCGACAAGGAAGAAAATTACATTTATCTGATTCTTCCTGTCAACTTTACGGCTTAATGATAATAAGCAGGTAAGAATTGCAGTTAGGATTACAGTTCAGAATGGAGTATTTATGCAGGTGATTAAACTCAGAGACGAGTATATAAAACTCGGACAGGCGCTTAAGGCAGCCGGTCTTGTGGAATCAGGAGTTGAAGCAAAGATTGTTATTACTGACGGTGATGTTACTGTCAACGGACAGGTTGAGACACAGAGAGGTAAGAAGCTTCACGGCGGAGACATTGTTGAATTCGATGGTGAGCAGATAAAGATTGAAGATTAACAAATTAAAGCAGGAAAGTCATACAGATTATGATAGTTAAGTCAATTAATTTAAAAGATTACAGAAATTACGAATTACTCAATATTGAATTATCAGATAAGACTAACATAATCTATGGCGATAATGCGCAGGGAAAGACTAATATACTTGAGGCAATGTATGTATGTGCTACAACAAAGAGCCACAGGGGAAGCAAAGACAAAGAGATTATAAGATTCGGCTGCGATGAGTCGCATATTAAGATGATTGTATGCAAGAACGACATTGATTATCGTATTGACATGCATATCAAGAAGAACAAGGCAAAAGGAATTGCAGTGAACGGAATTCCTCTTAAGCGTTCGGTAGAGCTGTTTGGTATTGTCAACATGGTATTTTTCTCACCTGAAGATCTCAATATCATCAAAGATGGTCCGGCTGAGCGCAGAAGATTTATGGATATGGAGCTCAGCCAGCTTGATAAGGTTTATGTGTTCAATCTTATGCAGTATAACAAGGTTCTTATGCAGCGTAATAAGCTTCTCAAGGACATAGCTTTCCGTTCTGACAGCAAGGATACTCTTGATGTATGGGACATGCAGCTTGTCAGGTATGGAGAGCAGGTAATAAAAGGCAGAACAGAATTTGTAATAAAGCTTAATGAGATAGTAAGCAGAATACATTCAAAGCTGTCCGGAGGAAGGGAGAACCTGAAGCTTGAGTACCTTCCGTCGGCAGATGTAGGAAAACTTGAAAGCTATACGGCTGCTTCAAGAGACAAAGATATACGCTTTGGCGCGACCGCTTACGGGCCGCACAAGGATGATATAATTTTTTATATAAACGGCAATGATGTCAGAAAATATGGTTCGCAGGGACAGCAGAGAACCGCGGCATTGTCACTTAAGTTAGCTGAGATAGAGCTTGTAAGACAGACAATTCATGATACACCGATTCTTTTACTGGATGATGTGTTATCGGAGCTTGACGAGAACAGACAGAATTTTCTCATGGAGAGTATGGGGGACATACAGACTGTGGTTACGTGTACGGGATTGGAAGAGTTTATCAATAACAGAATCAATCTCGACAAGGTGTTCAAAGTAGTGAACGGACAGGTATATTAAGAAAGTGAGGATATAAAATTGGCAGAGTATGGTGCAGAACAGATTCAGATTCTTGAAGGACTGGAAGCTGTAAGAAAAAGACCGGGAATGTATATTGGTACAACCTCATCGAGAGGACTTCATCATCTGGTATATGAGATTGTTGATAATGCTGTGGATGAGGCACTTGCAGGATACTGTACTGAGATAGATGTGCTGATTAACAAGGATAATTCGATAACTGTTACTGATAACGGAAGAGGTGTACCCGTAGATATTAATGCCAAGGCAGGCAAGCCTGCCGTTGAGGTAGTATTTACAATTCTGCATGCCGGCGGCAAGTTCGGCGGTGGAGGATATAAGGTTTCAGGCGGACTCCACGGTGTAGGTGCGTCTGTTGTTAATGCACTTTCTGAGTGGCTTGAAGTACGTGTTAAGCGTAACGGACACATTTATGAGCAGAGATATCAGCGCGGTAAGGTAATGGAGCCGCTTACAATTGTCGGTGACTGTCCTGAGGAAGAGACCGGAACAATGGTACATTTTCTGCCTGATAAGGAGATATTTACCGAGACAACGGTTTATGAATATGACATCCTTAAGCAGAGATTAAGAGAGATGGCATTCCTTACCAAGGGAATAAAGATTATTTTAAGAGATGAGAGAGAAGGTCTTGAGCAGGAGAGAGTGTTCCACTACGAAGGCGGAATAAAGGAATTCGTAGAGTATCTCAACAAGAGCAAGACCCCGCTTTATGAGCAGATTATATACTGTGAAGGTGTCAAGAATAATGTTCAGGTAGAGGTGGCAATGCAGCATAATGATTCCTACACTGAAAGCACATTCACGTTTGTTAATAATATAAATACACCGGAGGGCGGAACACACCTTGCCGGCTTTAAGAATGCACTTACCAAGACATTCAATGATTATGCAAGAGCTAACAAGATTCTTAAGGACAGCGACCAGAATCTTACCGGTGATGACATAAGAGAAGGCCTGACTGCAATTGTAAGTGTTAAGATTGAGGATCCTCAGTTCGAGGGACAGACTAAGCAGAAGCTCGGCAATACTGAGGCGCGTACAGCAGTTGACAGCGTAGTAAGTGAGCAGCTCACATATTTCTTAGAGCAGAATCCTGCTGTTGCCAAGGCAATATGCGAGAAATCACTGCTTGCGCAGAGAGCAAGGGATGCTGCGCGTAAGGCAAGGGATCTCACAAGACGTAAGACTGCACTTGAGTCAACAAGTCTTCCGGGCAAGCTTGCAGACTGTACGGACAAGAATCCGGAAAATTGTGAGATATATATTGTTGAGGGTGATTCTGCCGGCGGTTCAGCCAAGACGGCAAGAAGCCGTGCAACACAGGCAATCCTCCCTCTTCGAGGTAAGATACTTAATGTCGAGAAGGCAAGACTTGACCATGTGCTCGGCAACGCTGAGATAAAGGCGATGATTACCGCATTTGGTACAGGCATACATGATGATTTTGATATAAGCAAGCTTCGTTATCACAAGATAATTATTATGACGGATGCCGATGTTGACGGTGCGCATATCGCAACACTGCTTCTTACGTTCCTGTACAGATTTATGCCGGAGCTTATCAAGCAGGGACACGTATATCTTGCACAGCCACCGCTTTACAAGATTGAGAAGAATAAAAAGGTATGGTACGCATACAGCGATGAGGAACTTAACAATATCATGACAGAGATTGGCCGTGATCAGAACAATAAGGTTCAGCGTTATAAGGGACTTGGTGAGATGGATGCTGAGCAGCTCTGGGAGACTACAATGGATCCTGAAAAGAGAATCCTTCTCAGAGTAAATATGGATGATGATTCTGCATCTGAGCTGGATGTAACATTTACAACTCTTATGGGAGATAAGGTAGAGCCTAGAAGAGAATTTATTGAAACTAATGCCAAGTATGTTAAGAATCTTGACATTTAACGAATCTGGTGTTGATAACCTTAACACTTAAGGAATGGAGCTAAAATAATGGATGAACATATCTTTGACAAGGTTCATGATGTAGACCTGCAGAAGACAATGGAGGACTCATATATAGATTATGCCATGAGTGTAATCGCATCAAGAGCGCTTCCTGATGTAAGAGACGGTTTGAAACCTGTACAGAGAAGAATTCTCTTCTCAATGATAGAGCTGAATAACGGACCTGACAAGCCTCACAGAAAATGTGCCCGTATTGTCGGTGATACAATGGGTAAATACCACCCACACGGTGACTCATCAATATACGAGGCGCTTGTTAAGCTTGCCCAGGATTTCTCGACAAGATATCCGCTTGTAGACGGACACGGTAACTTCGGTTCTGTTGATGGTGACGGCGCTGCAGCCATGCGATACACAGAGGCAAGATTAAGCCGTATTTCCATGGAGATGCTGGCAGACATAAATAAAAACACTGTTGATTTTATACCTAACTTCGATGAGACTGAGAAGGAGCCTACGGTTCTTCCTTCAAGATATCCTAATCTTCTTGTTAACGGAACATCAGGTATCGCAGTAGGTATGGCAACTAATATACCTCCGCATAATCTGCGCGAGGTTATTAATGCTGTCGTTAAGATTATAGATAATCAGGTCGAGGAAGACAGAGACACAACTATCGAGGAGATACTTAACATTGTTAAGGGACCTGACTTCCCTACAGGAGCCATGATTCTTGGCAAGATGGGAATAGAGGAGGCATACAGGACAGGACGCGGCAAGATTCGTGTCCGCGCCGTAACGGATATTGAGCCTATGGCTAACGGCAAGAACAGAATCGTTGTTACAGAGCTTCCTTACATGGTCAACAAGGCCAAGCTTATAGAGAAGATAGCTGAGCTTGTAAGAGAGAAAAAGATAGATGGAATCACGGACCTTCGTGATGAGTCTGACAGAAGCGGTATGAGAATATCAATCGAGCTGAGAAGAGATGTTAATCCTAACATAGTTCTTAACCAGCTTTTTAAGCATACACAGATGCAGGATACATTTGGTGTTATCATGCTTGCGCTTGTAGATAACCAGCCGAAGGTACTTAATCTTCTTGATATGCTGACATATTACCTCAAGCACCAGAAGGAAGTCATAACAAGAAGAACACAGTATGACCTCAACAAGGCAGAGGAGCGTGCACACATTTTACAGGGATTAATGATTGCTCTCGATAATATTGACAGAGTAATTTCAATAATTCGCGGTTCGGAGAATGTTCAGGCAGCCAAGGAAAGCCTGATGAAGGAATTCGAGCTTTCGGATGTTCAGGCACAGGCAATTGTAGACATGCGTCTGCGTGCTCTTACAGGTTTGGAAAGAGCCAAGCTGGAGGCAGAGTATGCAGAGCTTATAAAGAAAATCGAGGAATACAAGGCAATACTTGCGGATGAGAAGAAGCTTCTCGGCGTAATCAGAACTGAGATTCTTGTTATAGCAGACAAATACGGAGATGACAGAAGAACATCTATCGGGTTCGACGAATTTGACATATCCATGGAGGATATAATTCCTGACGAGCCTGTTGTTATCGCGAGAACTAACCTCGGATATATCAAGAGAATGACGCTTGATAATTTCAAGGCGCAGCACCGCGGTGGTAAGGGAATAAAGGGAATGCAGACAATTGATCAGGATTATATTGAGGACCTTTTCATGACAACGTCACACCATTACCTGATGTTCTTTACTAATACGGGAAGAGCTTACAGAATGAAGGCTTATGAGATTCCGGAGGCAGGAAGAACTGCAAGGGGAACTGCGGTAATTAATCTTCTGCAGCTTCAGCCGGGAGAGACTATAACTGCGGTCATACCTATCAGGGAATATAATGATAACAACTATCTGTTTATGGCAACACGTAACGGAATTGTCAAGAAGACCAAGGTTACTGAATATTCCAATATCAGGAAAAATGGCATTCAGGCAATAACAATACGTGATAACGACGAACTTATAGAGGTTAAGCTTACTGATGACACCAAGGATATAATGCTTGTTACAAAGCTTGGCATGTGCATAAGATTTAAAGAGACAGACGTTCGTCCTACAGGAAGAACATCAATGGGTGTAATCGGCATGGACCTTATGGATGAAGACCAGGTGGTAGGCATGCAGCTTGACAGTCAGGGAGATTCACTTCTTATAGTTTCAGAAAAAGGCCTTGGCAAGAGAACGCAGATAGAGGAATTCACAACCCAGCACCGCGGCGGCAAGGGTGTTAAGTGCTATAAGATTAACGAAAAAACCGGTAATGTAGTCGGCGTTAAGGCTGTTGATGATACAAGAGAGATTATGCTCATAACAACAGAGGGTATAATTATCAGAATCAAGGCTCAGGATATATCAATACTCGGAAGAATAACATCAGGTGTCAAGCTGATTAATCTTGAAGATGGCGTTACTGTTGCATCTGTTTCAAAGGTCAGAAGAAAGCCACAGGATGGTGATGACCACGACGCAGACGGATTTGAGGAAGAAGACGAGGAAGACAGCGAAGATGAGAACAATACAGACAACTGATATAACAGAGAACATCAAGCAAATGTGTATCGAGGCTAATCACTATCTGTCAGACGATATGAAGCAGGTCTTCAACAAAGCAGTTGATAACGAAGAATCACCTCTTGGAAGACAGGTGCTTGAGCAGCTTAAGGAGAACCTTGAGATTGCATCATCAGATATGATTCCTATATGTCAGGATACGGGAATGGCAGTAATATTTATGAATGTCGGACAGGAAGTACATTTTGAGGGTGGCAGCATCACGGATGCCGTCAACGAAGGTGTACGTCAGGGATACACCGAAGGCTACCTCAGAAAATCCGTAGTAAAAGACCCAATAATCAGGGAGAATACCAAAGACAATACGCCTGCGGTAATACACTATGACATAGTTCCGGGAGACAAGGTGGAGATAACAGTTGCACCTAAGGGATTCGGAAGCGAGAACATGAGCAGAATATTCATGCTTAAGCCGGCTGACGGAATAGAAGGCGTAAAAGAGGCAATACTTACAGCAGTAAAGGATGCAGGCCCTAATGCATGTCCACCAATGGTAGTGGGAGTTGGTATAGGCGGAACATTTGAAAAATGCGCCCAGTTAGCGAAGAAAGCACTTACAAGAGACCTCAACTGCAAATCAGATATTCCATATGTGAATGATCTTGAAGAAGAGATGCTTGATAAGATAAACAGACTCGGAATAGGTCCGGGCGGACTTGGAGGCACACAGACAGCTCTTGCTGTCAATATAGAGACATATCCGACCCATATTGCAGGCCTTCCGGTGGCAGTTAATATCTGTTGTCATGTCAACAGACATGCGCACCGCGTAATCTAGTATAATTGCATATAAAGAATGGAGATAAGCACATGGACAGATATATAAATGCACCATTATCAGACGAAGATGCAGCCGGCTTGAGAGCAGGAGACTATGTATACATTACCGGAACCATATATACTGCAAGAGATGCAGCACATAAGAGAATGGCTGAAGCACTTGAAAAAGGAACTACGCTTCCTATAGATATGAACCATAACATCATATATTACATGGGGCCATCCCCTGCAAGAGAAGGCCGTCCAATTGGTTCTGCGGGTCCTACTACGGCAAGCAGAATGGACAAATATGCACCGGATCTGCTTGATCTCGGACTTAAGGGAATGATAGGCAAAGGCAAGAGAAGTCAGGCAGTTAAGGATGCCATTGTGCGCAACAAGGCAGTATATTTTGCAGCTGTTGGAGGAGCAGGAGCTTTATTATCAAAGAGAATCACAAGCTCCAGGGTAATAGCCTATGATGATCTCGGAACAGAAGCTATACGTGAGTTAACTGTAGAGAATTTTCCTGTAATAGTTGTTATAGACAGCGAAGGCAACAATCTCTATGAGCTGGCAGCAAAACAATATTGCAAAATGTGATTGACAGTTGATGAATGTTTTGTTATAATACCAAGTGCATGTTAATTAACGCATTCATCAACTGAATACAGTTTTTGAAGTTCGGAGAAATACTCAAGAGGCCGAAGAGGCGCCCCTGCTAAGGGTGTAGGTCGGGAAACCGGCGCGAGGGTTCAAATCCCTCTTTCTCCGCTAACATTTTGAAGATGCCGGAAGCATAGAGAATATCTAATGTTTCCGGCATTTTTTGTTAATAAGGGAACAAATTTATAATAAAATGTGGATAAATCACAGAAATGAGGAAAGTATGGTTAAAAACAACAGCATTACATTCTGGAGACTGGCATTTACGGTATTAGTAGCACTGTTTCATTTTTTGCGTCTGTATGATATTAATACGGGATGGTACATAAGCGTTGAATTCTTCTTTATCACATCGGGATTTCTTCTGATAAACACATGTGACAAAAAAAGAGGCAAAACAGGCGTCAGTGACAGTCCATGGATATACACCAAAAAAAGAATAGCCAGACTTTATCCGATGTATCTGTTCTGCTTTATTTCAAATTTTGTAATCTACTCAAGAATACTTTATCCATCAGTAACATCAAAGATGCAGGCACTTCTGGAATCAATATACGAATTAATCGGAATACAGATGGTGGGACTCAATCAGGATATATACTTTAATAATGTTGCCTGGTATGTGTCAGCTCTTCTTATAGTGGGCTATTTTATATATTACATGGTGCTTAATCACAGAAAGTTCTATATACAGTTCATATGCCCAATCTCAGTAATACTTATATACAGCTTTTATTATCGTATATATACCGGTATGGAGATGTGGGGAGATTCTATAGGTTTCTGGCAGCATGATGCACTTCTGCGTTCTTTTGCCGGAATGAACATGGGAATAATGTCATATCAGCTTTGTAATAAGATAAAAGATATAAGATTGACAGCGGTTTCTGAATATCTTCTTGATGCAGCTGAGATATTTAGCTTTTTATTCATAATAATATACACAGCGATAGTGCATAATACAGATAACGATTATGCAATGGTAATATTTATGGCAGTTGCGGTAGCTCTTGCATTTGGACACAGACGCTTTAATTCAGTATTCAACAACAGACTGATAAATTACCTGAGCAAGCTTACATATGCAATGTACCTTAATCATGCTATACTGATATCAGTATTCAAGAGATTTGCTCCGGAACTTAATGCACTTACTATTGTTGCATTCTTTGCAATATTGTTAATAATGTCCGTAGTCTCCCAGTTTATTGTGGATAAATGCGCGTATATATGCGCTAATATAATAAAACCAAAATTAATTCAAAAAAATTAAAAAAAGTTGTTGACATTATGTATACCCAATGGTATTATAAATATCGCGCTGACGAACAGAAACGTCGCAACAAAATAAATTTTAAAAAAATAAAAAAGTTGTTGACAAAATGATAAATCAGTGTTAATCTAATATAGCTGTCGCGAGAGAACAACACAAAAGCTTCTGAGTAAGCTATGGTAATCTCAAGCAAAGCATTTGATAGTTAATAACAGTACATTGATAACTGAATAGTAAGACAACCCTGAAAATTCAAAAA
>CAMBEF010000054.1 GCA_945865495.1 uncultured Bacteroides sp.
GCCCTATAGTTGTTGAAAAAGATCTTGTGAAGGCGCTTAATGATGGAATGATAGCTGCGGCGGGCCTTGATGTCCTTGAGACAGAGCCTGTAAGCCGCGATAACCCGCTGCTTGATATTAAGGACAGCAGGAAGCTTCTCATAACACCGCACAGTGCATGGGCAACAACGGAAGCCAGACAAAGGCTTATGGATGAAGTCGCTATGAATATAACGGCATTTACAAGGGGAGAAGCAAGAAATGTAATTGGCGGCTAATCCTCCTCAATAACTTCAATTTCAAGAAAAGCAAAATCAATCGAATCAATAAAATTATCCTGTGTGAAACGCACTTTGGAGTGACGTTTGAATTCGGATACATTGGAATCAAGCCATATAGGTTTGCTCAGGTCGAATTCGTGACATGCGCTGTCAAGCGCATCAAATATCTTCTTAGTGCGTGACTCATCAGGGGATGAATTTTCTACTACCATATCTTTAAGAAGATGACCTCTGTCATCAAAGCATTTACACCACATACGGAACATTTCTGTTATATCTCCAATCTAAGGTTAATATATCTCACATTATACATTAAAACATGGTATTGTAAACTGACATTTGTATTTATTTTATCAGCGTCAGGCGGCGCAGTATGTATTAAATACTAAGACTTGAGGAACAATTATTGTGAGAGTGAGCATTTTGGGCTTGCGCACAAACTTAGGATGCCCTGAAAAAAGGGCAGGAGTGGAGGATTAGTATGGCAATAAATGATGACGAAAAAGACTATTATCACACGGATATTGACTATCTTGACTTAAGCGACGCGGTGTCGGCGCATGAATGTACGGGTCTTATACCTGAGGGAGAATCTCCGGCAGACAAAGATGAGAAATATAAAAAAATCTATGCATTCGGAACACCGCTTAAGTGCGCAGATAAATGTAAAACACAGGAAACGGACTGCCGGATGAAGGACTGCCACAGAGGAGGAAAATAGATATTGCATTTTTGAAATAATATGGTTAAGATAAATTCAGAATTCCGGATGAAGGGAGAACAGATGATGGAAGGCGATAAAAGGCGTGACAGGATTATACAGATGCTTGCGGACAGTAATGTCCCGATATCGGGAGCGGAACTGGCAGAAAGACTTGGTGTAAGCAGACAGGTTATAGTGCAGGATATAGCTTTGCTGAGGGCTGTTGACAAGAGCATTCTTTCAACGAACAAGGGATATATTTTATTTGCTGAAAAAGATTCAAAGGTGCGGAGAACTTTCTGCGTGAGCCACACGGATGATCAGATAGAGGATGAGCTCAACTGCATTGTGGATAACAACGGCAAAGTAAGCGATGTAATAGTCGAGCATTATATATACGGGCAGATAACGGTGGATCTGATAATTAACTCAAGGAAAGATGTGAAGGATTTCCTTGCACGGCTGAATTCGCCGGATAATCATGACAGACCGCTTAACGGGCTGACTAACGGAGTGCATTATCACACGGTGGTCGCCAATAGTGAAGAAGATCTTGATATAATAGAAGAGGAGCTTAAGAAAAGGGGCTATCTTCATCCCGCAGGATAACAGTGGATATTGTTCCATAAAAAGTCCTTGCGGGATTTTTTATTGTGTGTTATCATCTGACAAGACAGTTGACATTACAGCTGTATAGGAGGATATATGGAAAAGGTAAAAAAGATACTGAATCACATTTTTATTGACGGTTTAAGCGGAATGGCACTCGGACTGTTCTCAACGCTTATCATAGGTACAATCATTGCCCAGATAGGTGACCTTATAATGGGAATACAGGCTCCGGCAGCACAGACGGCCGGATTGTACCTTATTGCAATAAGCCGTGTAGCTAAGTCACTTACGGGAGCCGGAATCGGTGTTGGTGTGGCAGTCAAGTTTAAGGAGAAACCGCTTGTTACAATCGCTGCAGCAGTTGCAGGTCTTATTGGTGCATTTCCTGATGTCGCAATGACAACAATAGCACTTGGAAAGCCGGGCGAACCCCTTGGAGCGTTTGTTGCAGCGTATGCAGCAATTGAGATTGGACATCTTGTATCAGGTAAGACTCCTGTGGATATCATAATTACTCCGTTCCTGAGCATAGTATCGGGAGCAGTAGTCGGATATATTGTTGGACCGCCTATATCCAGGCTTATGTACTGGATCGGAATGATTGTTAATGTCAACGTGGAACAGTCACCGGTTATTGGCGGAATAATAGTATCGGTTGCAATGGGAATGATTCTTACACTTCCTATCAGCTCGGCGGCAATAGGAATATCAATGAATCTGTCGGGGCTCGCAGCAGGTGCGGCAGCAGTCGGATGCTGCTGCAATATGATTGGATTTGCGGTTGCAAGCTACAGAGAGAATAAGTTCGGCGGATTTATCGCACAGGGACTTGGAACATCAATGCTTCAGGTGCCTAATATCGTAAGAAAGCCGGTTGTGTGGCTTCCTGCAATTATATCAAGTGCGGTTCTGGGACCGGTCTCGTCAGCGGTACTTCATATGACTAATAACGCGACGGGTTCAGGAATGGGTTCTGCCGGATTCGTAGGTCAGATAATGGCATGGCAGACGATGACACAGACAACATCTGCGGTAGTTACATTTATTGAGATAGTTCTTATGCATTTTGTGCTTCCTGCGGTAATTGCACTGGCAGTATCGGAGTTCATGCGCAAAAAGGGCATAATCAAAGAAGGGGACATGAAGCTTGACATGTAACGGAATGAATGGCTTTTGAAAGGCCGGAAGCTATTGCATCCGCAAGTGTCATAATGGTCGCAAGACGGGTTGTCTGAAGTATGACGGTATCAACACCGCCGGACAGGTTAACTATTCCGGTTATGTGGATGTCGCCGACTTCAGGCAGCTCTTTTTTTACGCCAAGGCCGGGACGCAGAGCCCCACTGCCGAGAGTAATATAGCCGATATGGTCGCGCCGCCCAAGAGATGCATCGATAGCAATGATATAAGGGTCGTTGTAAATGCGGTAGATACGGTTTATTGTCTCAAGGAGATTGACTGCGTGTATGGGGTGGCTGAGAGTGCCGAATACAGCTACATCATCCGAAGGAGATATCATCTGTGACAGCTTGTATCCTATAAGCGGTCCGAGGCAGTCTCCTGTCGAACGGTCACTTCCGATACACAGGATAACAAGCTTTTGTGTGGCACCAATATTCTTATCCAGAATGCGTCTGATATCATAGCCGATAAGTTCAGGTGTCATAAATTCTCTTGAATCATAATATACTGGCATTGAAGTTCCCCTTATTAAAAATGATATGATGTGAGGCCAAAGGTTTTATGACAATTTGACCTCTGCATCATGATATGCATATTCAGCCTGTTTTATGCATACAAAATTTTCGTATTAATTGGTATAAAAGTGCGACTGATAGCAGGTCATACGTGACACAAAATGATAAAATCCGCATAGAGCACATGATAATATTTCCTGTATGACAAGGATAAATTCAAGTTCTGAAACGGGGGTGTTATGAAGTGATAGAAATTATATGTGAAAATGAGTCAAAGGCGGGGGATGCACAGACAGCAGCGCCACAGTGCAGGATACCTAAGAATATCAGACAGATTGGTGATCCGCAGCCGGGGAGGCGCATATACATAGAAGATTATGTGTATACATACCTTGTTTCACTTGCAAAGGACAAGCCGGGATATGCAGCTTACGGTGTCAGGTTCTATGGAATACTTCTTGGGGAAGCACATAAGAGCGCAGGGGAAACATCTATATTTGTAAGGAGCGCCGTAAGGGTAATTACAGAACGGGAGAAACAGCTTGATGAAGGAGCGTTTGATGATAAAGAATTCGGTGACGGTTCGGGCAGCGATGATGATGTAAGATTCAGCCCTGAGATCTGGAAAGATCTCTATGACTCGGCAGAAAAATATTTTAAGGGGCAGGATATACTCGGATGGTTCTTATGTGATGAACAGAGCCGCGTGGTCACTGATTGTGAGAACCCGGCGCTGATACCGTCATTGCAGAAGATTCATTTTGATAATTTTTCGGGTGCTGCCAAAGTCATGTTCCTTGTGGATACACATGAACAGGAAGAATATTTCTATATGGTGGACAAGGGGCGGCTTGAGCGCCAGAGTGGTTTTATATGTTTCTATGAAAAGAATGAATCAATGCAGGAGTATATGCTGGCAAGCAGACCTGCAAGAAGTGTGGATGAAAATGTAGATGACAGTGTGATAACTAATTTCAGAAGCATCATACGGGAAAAGAAGGCTGACGCGGTAAAGCATCAGAATATGTCACTTATGTATGGGATATTTGCATTCATGATAGTTGTTGTTACGGTCATTGGGATAAATATGATGAACAGTTATGAGAAAATGCAGACGCTCGATGCATCTATGAGCCGCATAGCAAAAGAAATTGCCAATATGAATGTTGAAGGTACGGATTATGATAATCTTACCGGAACACCTGTAACTAAGATAGATGGCAATGTATATCCGACAACAGCCGTAGCCAATGCACCTGTTATGGAGAGTATTGCTGAGACAAAAGCGGCCGTAAGCGAGACAGCCGGCCGGCAGCCGTCACAGAATGAATCACAGACATCAGACCGTCAGGCGTCAGGTCTGCCCACAGATGTCAGCCGTCAGGCATCAGCCGTCCAGCCGTCAGCTGCGGACACCACGGTTAGCGCAACTGTATCCCAGCCGGCAAGAACATATATAGTAGTGCAGGGAGATACACTTATGAGCATATGTAAGACGGCATATGGCGACACCCAGAAATACAAAGATGTAATGGAGATAAACAAGATGGACAACCCTGACAAGATATTCATAGGGCAGGAGCTGCTCCTTCCGTAGTAACGTATTTGAAAATTTAAAATAACAAGTTAACACAGGCACAAAACAATAGTCCCGGTTGCTGCATTTTACATATGTAAAATATGGCTTCCGGGACTTATTCAAAATTGACGTAGAATATCATGTGCTGTATAATTATCAGAAATAGCGTCTGTACGCAATTGACGCGATTTAACACAATTTGCGGGAGTTGGCAATCGGATGGCAGATATAAGAGAATATAAAAAAATGAAGGAACAGAAAAGCAACGTGGTATCCGGCAAGTCACGCTTTAACGTACAGCCGTTACCGCCGTCTGCACAGAAGGGGAAGAATGCTCCTGATGACACAAATGAGTATGACGATACATTTGATGATGAGGATTATTCAAGACAGCTTAAACTGCACAGAATAAGGAGTGTAATAGCGGGAATTGTAGTGCTTGCACTGGCAGCTCTGGGAGTTGTGTATATCATTTCCAATGTGGATAATCATACATATTCAGGATATACAATAGTTAATTCCGTTACGCGTGATGATGTACAGAATGTTAAGTATTACGAATTTGCTAACGGCTATGTAAAGTGCAGCAATGACGGAATTATATATTATGATTACAAAGGCAATGCAATCTGGAATCAGACGTATGAGATGAAGTCACCACAGCTTGTAACCTGCAAGGAGTGTCTTGCTGTCGGCGATATCAACGGAAGTACAATATATGTATTTAACACCAAAGGAATGCTGGGTTCCATAGATACATCGCTTTCGATATCACAGATAGATGTCGGCGGAACAGGACTTGTTGCGGCAGTACTTGAAGATACATCTTCCAATTATATCAATATGTATGAGCCTTCAGGTGAGAAGGTGTACAGCGTTAAGACGACACTCTCGGGAGACGGATATCCGCTTAACATAAGCATTTCCGAGGATATGACAAAGCTTATTGCATCATATGTATATGTAAGCGGTGAATCAATTAAGACTAATGTTGTATTCTATAATTTTTCTGATGTAGGACAGAATGAGACGGAGCGAGTTGTCGGCGGCTTCAACCACTATGACAGCACGATAGTTCCCGAGGTGGATTTTTTAAGTGATACATGCGCAATTGCAATCGGAGAGGATGTCTTAAGCATTTACAAGATTAAGGAATTTCCTAATCTTCAGAAGGAGATTAAGCTTGACGGCAATATAGAACGTGTATTTACAAGCAGCAAGTATATAGGAATACTTATGGAGAATAAGGAGTCCGGGGATAACTTTAAGCTTACGGTATACGATAATTCGGGCAATAAAGTCAGTGAGACGGCATTTAATACGTCCTATGACACAATTAAGTTTGATGATGACAGTATAATTCTGTATAACGACAATACATTTACACTTATGAATATTAAGGGAAAGCAGCTTGCAAATCTTCGGTTTGATCTTCCTGTAGAGGAGATTCTGTCGGCGGGTTCGAGAGGCAATTATATGGTTGTCAATTCAACCTATGTTCAGGAAATACGTTTAAAATAGCCGATGCTGTGCATCTGTGGAATGGAGAAATTATGAACTGGTTATTAATTCTTGTTATAGAGGTATTTGCATTATATGCGTGGTCCGGCTGGAGAAGAGGCATGATTATGATAGTTATGTCTTTTGCAGCGATGATAGGAAGTGTTGTTGTGACCTCGGCAGCGGCGCCGGCACTCAGTAATTATGTTATGGATAACACTGCAATCTATGAGACTATAAGACAGAATACCTATGACAGCCTTAAGAGCAGGGGCGTTGTGTCGCAGGCTATTGAGTCTGCCGGGGAAGAGGCCGGCATATCAGATGCCGGAAGCGTTGATATAAGTGAACTTGGTGGGAAACTTGATGATTTTATAGAAGAAGTTATACAGCAGATTCCGCTTCCGGAAGCTGTTCAGGATAAAGTGGCTTCCGCCGCAATAGGGGATACAATATCAGGAAGCGTCAATAATACGGCGTCAAAGCTTGAAGACGCAATAACTGGATTCGTGGCTGTCAGAGTTGCCGGAATGATAATCAGTTCGGCATGTTATATTATAGTATTTGCGGTTGTGTATGCTGTTATAAGACTTTTACTCGGACTTGCCAACGGTATCAGCAGACTTCCGGTAATAAAGGAGGTTAATAAGACTCTTGGAATACTGTTTGGCATAATTAAGGCACTGCTCATAGTGTGGCTGTTCTTTGTCGCAGTGGCGGTGCTCTACAACACTGCATTCTCACAGGCTGTAATGGCCTGCGTTAATGATAATGCATTTCTTGCATGGCTCTACAATAACAACATTATTATGAACATACTTGTCGGTGCAGTAATTGGGTGATTACGCAGTGCGTATACCCTGCCGGCAGGATGAAAAGGAAGGAGACGGATAGCTAAATTGGAAAACACTGAGATTGATGTAGAGACAGTTGTGTCTCACGATGGCATGCCCCTCACTCAGTTTGACACACCTATTCACAAGGCGCTGGAAGAACAGCGGCTTAACAGGCTTGCTCATTTTGATGTGCCGGGACACAAAGGGGGAAGAGGTAATAAGGAACTGAGAGAGTTCCTGGGAGAGGATACCATGAGGCTTGATATGAATTCAATGAAACCTCTGGATAACCTGTGCCACCCCACTTCTGTTATAAAAGATGCACAGGCGCTTGCAGCAAAAGCGTTTGGTGCGGATGAAGCATTTTTTATAGTGAACGGTGCTACGGCAGCCGTTCAGGCAATGATTATGTCATGTACGGAGGCGGGAGATAAGATTATAATGCCCCGTAATGTGCACAGAAGTGCTATCAATGCACTTGTAGTTAATGGCGCAATGCCTGTTTATGTCAATCCGGGTGTTAACAAACGTCTCGGAATACCTCTGGGGATGTCTGTTGAGGATGTCCGCAGGGCAATTGTAGAGAATCCTGACGCAAAAGCGATTCTTGTAAATAACCCAACATATTATGGAATATGCTCTGATATAAGAAGCATAGTAAAGATAGCACATGAGCACGGAATGCTTGTGCTTGCCGATGAAGCCCATGGTACGCATTTTTACTTTGGGGACAATCTGCCCGTATCTGCAATGGAGGCAGGAGCGGATATGGCAGCAGTCAGCATGCATAAGACCGGCGGTTCACTTACGCAGAGTGCAATTCTTCTAACGAAAAATACGGTTAATGCCGATTATGTCAGACAGATAATTAATCTTACACAGACTACCAGCGGTTCATATCTTCTGCTGTCATCACTTGATATTGCAAGAAAGAATATGAGCCTTAACGGCAGGTATCTGGTTAACAAATCAAGAGAGCATGCAGAGTATGCGCGCAGGGAGATTAATAAGCTCGGCGGATATTATGCATTTGGAATTGAACTTATTAACGGTGATACCGTGTATGATTTTGATACAACCAAGCTTTCGGTACATACAAGGGATATAGGTCTTGCCGGAATTGAAGTATATGACCTGTTAAGGGATGACTATGGAATACAGATAGAGTTCGGTGATATTGGCAATATACTTGCAATCATATCCGGCGGTGACCGTAATCTTGAGATTGAACGGCTTATATCGGCACTTTCTGAGATAAAGCGCCTGCATGAAGGTGAGATAGCGGGACTGTTTGACCATGAGTACATTAATCCGAAGATTGTAATGGGACCGAACAAAGCATTTTACAGCCACAAGCAGTCACTTCCGATCAGAGAGACTAAGGACAGGGTGTGTGGTGAGTTCGTAATGTGTTATCCTCCGGGAATACCTATACTTGCACCGGGTGAGATGATTACCCAGGAGATTATTAATTACATTGAGTATGCCAAGGAAAAGGGCTGCCTTATGACGGGTACCCAGGATATGAATCTTGAGTATATAAATGTTGTAGATGAGAAAGGCGGTAATTAGAGTGGAGTTATGGTATACGGACCAGCACACTAAAAATGTGCGTTTTTCTATGAAAGTTGAACAGCAGATAGCAAGCTGCGAGAGCGAATTCCAGAGGATAGACATTTTAAAGACGAGTGAGTTCGGCAAAGTCCTCGTGCTTGACGGCGAGCTTATGATTACGCAGAAGGATGAATTTATCTATCATGAGATGATTACACATGTGCCGATGGCTGTGCATCCGCATGTAAGGGATGTGCTTGTAATAGGTGCGGGTGATGGCGGAACTATCAGGGAACTTTGCAAATATGACACGATTGAACATATTGATATGGTAGAGATAGACAAGAAAGTTACTGACATGTGCCTGGAGCATTTCTGGGAGACATCATGCAGGCTGGATGATCCGAGAGTCCACATGCACTTTGAGGAAAGTCTCAGATATGTGAGAATGATGAAGGATGAATATGACCTCATCATAGTTGACTGTGCGGACCCGTACGGACCGGCGGAAGGCCTGTTTACAAGGGAGTTCTATGGAACCTGTTACAAAGCGCTCAGAGAGGACGGCATACTTATTAACCAGCATGAAAGTCCTTATTACAGCGAGCATTCCAGATCAGTACAGAAGGCACATAAGCAGATAAAGATTGTATTTCCTTACAGCACGGTGTATCAGTGCCATATCCCTTCATACCCTTCGGGACACTGGCTGTTCGGTTTTGCTTCCAAGAAATACGACCCAATAGCTGATTTAAGGGAAGATGAGTGGAACAGACTTGGAATTAATACGAGGTATTATAATACCGACCTTCATAAGGGCAGTTTTTATCTGCCTACATATGTCAAGCAGCTTCTTGATATGTAGTCCTGATAAAAGGTTTAACAATATATTTAATGACAGATTGGAGATAAAAATATGGGAAGAGCTTTAATAATCGGCGCAGGCGGAGTAGCAGGCGTGGCAATTCACAAATGCTGCCAGAATTCGGAAGTTTTTAATGAAATCTGCATTGCGAGCAGAACAAAGTCAAAGTGTGATGCAATTAAGGAACAGTGCGAACGTCAGTATGGCACGGGGGAAGGAAGTACAAAGATAACAACAGCACAGGTAAATGCTGATAACGTGCCTGAACTTGTAGAGCTTATTAACAGCTACAAGCCGGATGTGGTGCTTAATCTTGCACTTCCTTATCAGGACCTTACAATTATGGATGCATGCCTTGAGACAAAGACACACTATGTTGATACAGCCAACTATGAGCCTGAGGATACAGCCAAGTTTGAGTATTCATGGCAGTGGGCATACCGCGAGAAGTTTGAGAAGGCAGGAATAACTGCACTGCTCGGCTCAGGTTTTGACCCGGGTGTAACAGGTGTATTCTCTGCATATGCAATGAAGCATCAGTTTGATGAGATTAATTACATCGATATTCTTGACTGCAATGGCGGAGACCATGGATATCCATTTGCAACCAACTTTAACCCGGAGATTAACATTCGTGAGGTATCAGCTAACGGAAGCTATTGGGAAGACGGACACTGGGTAGAGACTAAACCGATGGAGATTAAGAGAGTGTACAATTTTGACCAGGTCGGCGAAAAAGACATGTATCTTCTTCATCATGAGGAGCTGGAGTCTCTCGGAATCAATATAAAGGGAATTAAGCGCATACGCTTCTTCATGACATTTGGACAGAGCTATCTTACACATCTTAAATGTCTTGAGGATGTCGGAATGACATCTATTGAGCCTATTGAATTTGAAGGAAAGCAGATAGTTCCGTTGCAGTTTCTTAAGGCAGTACTGCCTGACCCTGCATCTTTAGGAGCGAGAACAGTCGGCAAGACAAATATAGGATGCATTTTCCAGGGTAAAAAGGATGGCAAATATAAAAAATACTACCTCTACAATGTATGTGACCATCAGGAATGCTACAAGGAGGTAGGCTCACAGGCAATCTCATATACAACGGGTGTGCCTGCGATGATTGGTGCGATGATGGTTATGACAGGCAGATGGAATACACCGGGCGTCCATAATATAGAGGAGTTTGACCCGGATCCGTTCATGGAGGCACTCAATAAGTGGGGACTTCCATGGAAGGAAGATTTTGATCCTGTACTTGTTGATTGATGGAGATTTGGATGTACGATATAGATTTTGATTTGGTTAAGACACCTGCGTATGTAGTTGATGAGAGACTTTTGCGGGATAATCTCGAGGTACTTGCTGATGTTATTAAGGATACAGGGTGCCGTATCCTTCTTGCACAGAAAGGATTCTCGATGTTCTACGAATATCCGCTCATAGGCAGATACCTGTGCGGAACAACTGCGAGTTCGTTATATGAGGCAAGACTTGGCAAAGAGCATATGCAGGGGGAGACCCATATATTCGCACCGGCTTACAGGGAAGATGAGTTCCCGCAGATTCTGTCAGTGTGCGATCACGTTGTGTTCAATTCACTTGAACAGTGGATGAAGTTCAGACCCAAGGTGTGGGAGTGCGATAACAGAGGGGGTGTTCCTGCACCGTTTATGATGGATATACACGGAGATGAAATGAGTTCAGAGGGACATTCGTGCGGTATACGTGTCAATCCTGGATATGCGGAAGTTGAACATGAGATATACAATCCATGTTGTGCCGGCTCAAGACTTGGCAGCACTGCAGCTGAGTTTGAAGAGACTCTTGCCGGAAATCCGGATGCACTTGATGGAATATCAGGACTTCATTTCCATGCACTGTGTGAGCAGAATTCAGATACTCTTGAGAGAGTGCTGGACCATTTTCTGGACAGCTTTGGTAAGTACATCAAAGGAATGAAATGGGTAAACTTTGGCGGTGGACACCATATAACGCGCAAAGATTATGACATAGAACTTCTTAAAAAATGCATAAGACGTGTTCAGGATGAGTTCGGTGTTACAGTATATCTTGAGCCGGGTGAAGCTGTTGCGCTTAATACAGGATATCTTGTATCCACAGTACTCGATGTGCAGAATAAGACATTTTGCACTACTGATGGAGACAAAGAAGTTGAGATGACACCTGTTATTCTGGACACATCGGCAGCATGCCATATGCCTGATGTGTTGGAGATGCCATACCGCCCGTATATACTTGATTCCGGAATGCCGGGAGAGAAGCAGTACAACTACCGCCTTGGCGGCAACACATGTCTTGCCGGAGATATAATAGGCGATTATTCTTTTGATGAACCGCTTAAAGCGGGAGACCGGCTTGTATTCACAGACATGGCTCATTACAGCATGGTTAAGAATAATACATTTAATGGCATAGGACTTCCTTCTATAGTAGCGTGTGATATGGATGGAAGACTTAGTGTAGTTAAAGAGTTTGGGTATGAAGATTTCAAGTCGCGACTGAGCTGATTGGATTAAAAATATGACGGGGCTCTGCAAAAAAATGAAAATATTGCAGAGCTCTGTCTATATTATTTGGAAAATGCTTTGTTGAAAAATGCTATAAATTGTGGATAAAATATCAAGAAGCACAATATATGGTGGATAAAAAAGAAAAAGTAAAAAAAGTTTTGAAAAGTTGTTGACAAAGTAAAAACTTGGTGGTATTCTAATATAGCTGTCGCAAGTGAGCAACGAAATGAAGCCCACGGAAGCCGCATAAACACTGGCTTGACAGTAATCAGAATATTGATAAAGAACATTGATAACTGAATAGTAAGACAACCCTGAAAATTCAAAAAGAATTTCAG
>CAMBEF010000055.1 GCA_945865495.1 uncultured Bacteroides sp.
TCGAAAGATAATTCATTGTGTAAAATACAAACACAAGTGCCATATATCCTATATATCCAAGCATTATAACAACGTGTGCAATCTTACCAACGGCAAGCGCGTGTATTACAAATGCAAGTCCCGGCACGGCTGCAATCACCATATTAAGCGCAAGTCCTGTATAATAACAAGGCATTATATCCTCGAACTTCTCCTCAAATATAATATCTGACATAAGCTTTGATATTACCGCTCCCAAAGGAGAAGACGCAAGCATTGCAAATATAAATATATAGAGCGTTGTACACAAAAATACCTCTTTTGTTATATACGGAAGGCCGTAGAAGCCAAGCAGCTTTTCCATAAGAAGAATTGCCGCCATGACAACAACCATCGGCGTTATTGTTACCGCCGTACTGTAGCCCATTCCTGCCAAAGCTGTAACAATGCTTCTTTTTTCAAATAATTTGTTAAGTCTGACACCTATTCCTGCCATTGCTCTCCATCCTGTCCCATTACTCAAATTGCGAATACAGCTCACGATAAGTCTTACGCATATCCTCCAGCCGGTAGCCCGACATCACGCGCGCATAGCCGTTATCACCCATAGCCAGTCGAAGCTTCTCATCGAGTGCAAGCCTGGTTATCGCTCCTGCTATCTCTTCCATGTTCATTATATGTGTAACGATTCCCGCATCACCGTAATCATCCTTCTCACCGTGTATCAGTCCATAGCAGTTACCTACATCCGTTGCTATCACAGGTTTATGCGCCGCGAAGCTTTCGAGTATTGTAAGCGGCTGGCCTTCACTTATGCTCGTAAGTATTGTGAAATCCATCCTGCCGATATATTCATCTACATTTACACGGCCTGTAAATACAACATCCTCAAGCTGCATATTTTCAACAAGCTCGTAGCACTCCTTTGCATACTGCTCATCCTCATCGCACGGACCCATAATCCAGAGCTTCAGCATGGGAACCTTTGCCTTGGCATATGCAAATGCCATAATCAGTGTCTTAACATCCTTAATCGGAGTAACACGAAGCACCGCACCGATATTAATATATCTGTCATCCGGATCCTTGCCTGCAATATCTGCGAATCTGGCGGTATCTATTCCGTTAGGAGTTATGACAGCTTTGTCTTCCGGGCATCCAAGTTCTATCTGAAGCTCCTTCGCATGTGCATACAGGGATGTAACTATATCCGCACGCTGATAAGCCGCATATGACATTTTTCTGAACTGTTCAATCCACAGATTCTTAAACTCCGCAGCAAGCCACCCTGCCTTTATAAGCTCCTCTTCTCGCTCTCTTGTGTATATTCCGTGCTCCGATACTATAAGCCCGCAGTTATAGCGCTGCTTAGCCATACAACCGAGGATGCCCGCATATCCCGTAGCTACACAGTGGTACAGGTCTGCCTTAGGAATATCCGATGCCAGCGTAAAGAAAAGCGGCAGATACATTGAGCGCATCGTCCATAAGAAATCCGAGAATATCATATTGCCGTATCTGGCATTATAGCAGTCTCTCACGGCACTGAAAAAATCAGGTCCCATAAGAAGCTCATCTATGGACAGCCTGTGCCCTGCGAACATATCAAACAGTGTATCCCAGTCTGTATTCTCATTCATTACAAGCCCGTACAGCGCATTGTACTGTTTTCTTGTAAGCCGTCTTTTCTTAGGCTTCACCCGTCCCCACTCAACATCCTCAAGGTACACCTCACGTACCTCAACAACATTGTCAGGAAGCGTATATTTGAACCTGCCGCTCTGTTCTCTGTTGGAAATAATCGCAAGTATTACAAATTCATATTCAGGAAATGCCTTAATCATACTGTTTATCCATCCGGATACACCACCGACCACATATGGATAACAGCCTTCGGCAACCATACATATTCTCATGCTTTCCCTCTCCAGTCATGCTGCTAATTAGTATATCTCAACGCATCCGCGTCTTTAAGCTTAACCGTGAATTCCTGCTGCTGCGCCATAATCAGGTATGCGCCGTCCTCTATCTTTTTAAAGGTGCCGCCATTCACAGATTCAATCTTTTCTCCGTGCGTCCTCAGGACATAATACGTCTCATCATGTGCGCCCGTAAGAGTTACCCTTATCTCATTGCCGTCGCGTACACTGCTGCACCTTACCGCCATAAATCGTCTTACGCGTGTGTCAGTACCGGATACCGTATTCTTGTCAAATGCGCCATAGCTTCCAAGATATCCGTCAAGATTGATTGCAAAGCTCTCATACACATCACTCCATTCAGGCGAATTGTCATCCGGAGCAAGAACATCTGTCATATCAAGCGTTACTGACGAGTATCCCAGTGCCGTCTCTATACTTCGATTCTTAAAATCATTCATATATGAATAACCCAGCCCGTCATTCGTGGTACGAAGCTCTGTAACATTACTGCTAAGATATGTAAAAAGCCGGTCTGTCGCATCATAATCCGTAACAACCGTGCGGACATCCTTAAGCAGTGACGTTTTAAGCAGGCTCATGGTCTTATCCCTGCCTGACGCATTTATATACATGGATACCAGCCGGTAATCCGGTACATTTCTTCTAAATGTATCATAATCGGCAACTATCTTCTGTCGCATCGTTGAATCCTGAAGGTTATACGCCGCCCATCCCGCTTCATCTCCATTCTCCCTGAACAGCCTGAAATAGTACTCAAGTTCATCAGCATCCGGACAGGCACTGTCCTTATAATTATACTGCGGAGTGACCATATAAGTCACCTTTGCACCAAGCCTGTTGGTAAGCCCCGACAGGTTTGGCCAGATAATATCGCGCATAGCCTCTGTCATTGTTCTGCTGTAGCGTTTTTTCATCTGCTCACTGTTCTCATCCGCAAATGACGGATAATTCACCGCTATTACACTCTGCGAATTCACAACAGGATATATTATACTTCCTTCTGCCTCGTAAAGCATTGCGGAATATATTCCAAGTGCCGTGTTACTCTGCGCATAATCGGCATTTATCGCAAATATGCAGGATTTATCATTTCTGTAACGCCATATTATGCATGGCTCATCCTCATTGGCAATCTCGCCGTACATATCATCATGTACGCCTGCCATATATACCTTGCTTCCCGCCTTAAGTGCATACCATGCAACTTTGGTCTGCATATCCTGATATTTCTCTTCTTTTTCATTGTTGGCAATATACCACTTCTCACCGCCAAGCAGGAATCCGTCAAACAGCCTTATCCCCTTAATTGCGGCATTGTCATGCACAACATCCCTTATACCGAGGAGTGATGACAGGCGCTCATTGGCCTTTATCGTATCCGCGGAAGGAAGGCTGCAAAAAATCACGGTACAGCCTGTATTGACAATACGCTCAATATCCTCTGTGTATCGCGCATAATTAATCCCTGCGGAATCTATAAATATAACCTCCGGCATATGCTGTGATGCCGGGCTGTATGATGAAGGGTCATCAACGTAGATTATATTTTTTCCATAATATGAACACCACTGCTTAATAACACGCCCTGTATCAGATGATGCACTTCCGCTTCCTATGACAACAGCATAGTCATTCCCATCAGCCACAGCCTGAGCTCCGTCATTCGTCTGTATTGCCGTATTCTGCGTAAGTACGGTGTCTGAATCCGCATAAGGATTAGTTCCGTAATCGTTATAAAAATTTTTCATAAATTCTGAAAACTGGAACATAAAAAGTACCAGAAACATTATAAGCGTAATTGCCAGAAAATTTCTTCTTGAAACCATTGCTCATCACCTAATCAATTGCAAGATTATACAGACTGTATGGGTTCTGCTTCAGCCTGTAGCAGACAAATTCATCGTCCTCATAATACACTGTCATCTCGTCCGGGTACAGCTTCATGAACTTCTGCGCCCAGTAATACATTTTGGACATAATAACCCATCTGTTCTCGCCATAATAAACTGTTATTCCGCTTCCGACAGGTGTGCCTCTTGCCGCTCCCTCTTCCGAAACCATCTGTCCGCTGCCTGCATATGGATGCAGATAATCGAGAGGTCTTTTCTCAACATAAAAATATACATACTCCGTATTAATCGTAATACTTCTGTTATCGTGCTTACTTTCACGAAGATGTACAAATGTTATCGGCTCGTAATGATATCCGTGTCCGTACAGCATACGAAGCTCATCATTGGCAGATACTATCGTCCACGTATTATCTTTGTTGTCATGTATGATATTGGTAAGACACGTTATTGCTCCGTTAGTCTCAAGTCTTGATGTTGTAAATGGCTGTCTCACCAGATTATATCCGAAGCCAAGCACAATAACCGCAACACCTGCTGCAAGCGATAACAGATTGGCAATCCATCTCTTTCTGAATACTCCGCCAAGCAGGACGCACGGAATATCCACAATAACACTCATTAATATTGTAAGCAGATAAGCGTAGTAAACTCTTGCCCTGTTATAATCCATAAGCTCAGGAAGCCCAAGTCTCTTAAGCGATACGAGCACCAGCATGAGAACCGACATTGCAGCAACTGACACAAGCACTGCACCATACTGCGTGACATTATACCCTGCCACATATCTCCATCTGTGGAATATCAGCATCAGAATGCCTGTCAATGCAGCCAGCGCCGCACACGCAAGCACCGCCGGTAAGAAATAAGCAATCCTGAATCTGAGCACATTGGCTGTAAGCCCGGAATCTATATTTTTGTATGCTCCTGTAAGCAGGGCGGTAATTCCGGCTGAATTGCTGCTATTGCCACCCACGTTGCCGCCTGAATTGCTGTTCTGCGCAGGCTTGCTGCCTGCTGTCGGAGACGAACCCGAATTGCCGCCTGCCGCAGCATTCCCTGTGTTACCGTCCGCTGCTGCCTTAGTCTCCTTCTCCTCCTGCACCTTCTTATCAGCTTCCTTATTAACATCAGATGATGTAGTTGAACTCTGTGACGCTTTGCCAAGAATTACATTAATTCCCCAGCCTATAGAGCCCTGAAGCGGCTTGCCCTGTGCAACCGCAATCCCCATCGGAAGTGCTCCTATTATCACGGCAGCAAGTACCGTAACAACAATCCTTCCAAGATACCGCGGTCTGAAGAACCTGAAAGCAAATCCAAGCATTATTCCGGCACAGAATATTCCGGCTATTACCGTATCATAAAAATGCACTGCAATCGTCATGGCAAAATTGAGTGCAAAGCCCACAAGATACCATGAAGAATCGACATGCCATTTTTTCTTGAGAAGCCCTTCATCAATCTCTGTCTTACGCACTTCAAAAAACTTTATTGCAAAGTAAACTGCCGGAAGTATGAACAGCATACCGTATTCCTGCGGAAGTGCTCCGAGATATCTCCTCGTACATTCAAGATTGTATATGTCATACCCCGCATATACCAGACATCCGGCGTATGCCGCATATCTTGAACGGCAGATTCCCTTTATGAAAAGCAGCAGCATTATATAAATATAAAATGTCTGCGTGAATCCGAACACTCTCAGAAGCACATATGTATCAATGCCAAATACCTTATGCATGTAGAATATAATGCAGTGATACCCGAACGGATACACGCCCGCCGCAAATATATTATTCTCGTCCATTGCATTTATCCAGTAATTGTGTACCGGAAGGTCTGAAAACGCATAACCGTACAGATTGGCATAATTCTTACCGTACACCCACACAAGACATGCTGCCAGTGTTGCAAATAGCAGTGTTTCTATAAGATTATTCTTTACGAATGAAAATATTTTCCTGATAAGGCGCCCAAACTGCGTGTATAAAGACCTAAACAGCATTTTAACAAATGTTTTGAACCCGATAATTCCTTCAAGCCCCTTATGAAGCACCGTAAGTCCGGCAATTATACGTCCAAGCACTCTGTTCAGTTCCTCATTCTCAGATACCTTTCCTTTTCTGAGAACCTTTATGATATATGCAAGTGCAGCAATTCCTACAGCAGCCGTAATCAGCGTTATGCGGTTTGCAATATGCATGAGCTCAAGAGCAAACACTATGTGCATTATATAGAAATTACCAATTGTAAAATATACCATGAACCGTTCCAGTGCTCTCCTGTCACGTACTTTTCCGTGAAAAAACAACGCCGGTATGCCCACCGTAATAACAGAATACAGTGCAAATATTCCGGTCATCTGTAATATTGTAAGCATTGTCATTGACATCTTAAAATCCGAGCTCCATTTCTGCCATTTATATTTGTACCGTTTATCAGTTAAAAACCCTTATCAGCTCAAGAGTCTCTTTGTCTATAGTAATCTGAGACCTGCGCAGAGCCTCCATCGTCTCAAAGAACTTCTTTCTGTCTCTTGCTTCATAATAAAGCTTAAGCATGCATTTGTAAGGAATCAGGCTGTCCGGATATTCCGAATTACCGACCACGCACCAGCGCTCAGCCCTGTCATATTCCTTCATCTCAGTAAGCCGCATACTTATCATTCCGTAATATTCAGGCGTAAACTGCGATTTGTCTGCCGCATAGAGAACTGCACCTATCTCATCAAGCATATCCGTATATGTCTTCTGCTCCATACCGGCAAGCACCTTCTGTTCAAGCACCGTATTCATATAATCTATCGCCATACAGCAGTATTTTGCACAGTTTTCATCCCTTTTTCCGATTTCAATATAAATCCTGCGGACAGTATCCCTGAAGCTGCCGAGCTCATCACGAAGCGCTGTTGCCGCATAATGTGAGGTCTCTGAATCCTCACTGTTAAGTGCAAGCGATATCGCGGCAAGTGGTTTGCTTATATCACCGCGCAGGACATTCAGCATCAGCGTTCTTAAGCTTCTGTAGTCACTGACGGCAACTGCCTCCTCAAATGACGTTATGTTAAGCTCTCTCTCCTCATCAGCCCTCGCAAATGTCTCTGCTCTGTCCTTACTGAATACAACATCCGACAAATCTGCGTCTTTTCTGAAAAATATCCTTCCGGTAACAAGTGCAGTGATGTAGCATACAAAGCCCGCAACCGGACACAAAAGAAACATTGCTGACAGAAGCAGGTATCTTTTTCTTCCTCCGGGTATGTGCTGTCTTATCTTTGTATTAGGCACAATGAGCAGCCCCCACACAAGAAACGCAAGCGTACATATGCAGTTTGCAGCCAGTATTATTATCAGCGTATACGAACTCATGCACCTATCTCCTCAGGTATCTCATATTGGTAGCCCGCCTCGGCAATCCTGTGTTCAACATACTGCATGCCGTCAGCGTCCGTGCTTGCAAGCATTATATACAGGTTTCCGTCTCCTGCATCCCCCATATAATCGGTATTACGGATAATACGCTCAAGGCTCTCTCCGGCTTTGGCAAGCCCGCCGTCCCCCGCATCAACCTTTATAAATGAACATTCTGCAAGCCCTCTTCTGCGTGCATTAACAAATGCCCCTGCAAGCGATGTAAATGCATCCTTCTCAAGAATATGTGTGCCGCTTATATATCTCTGCCCCGCAAGAATACTCATATATCTGTCCGCACGCACTACCGAATTCTGCGTCAGCGAGCCTATTATCTTAAGCCTGTTTGCCATGCTCAGATTCATGCGTTCAAACGGAATATCCCACAGCATGACAATAAGCTTCATAACACCCTCTGACCTGATTGCAAGAGCCATCATAGGAAGCCCCTCCTCAAGCCTTCTGTTCACAAATACCCTGTCTGCGGCAAAATCCTCATACATGTTCTTATATGACCTGAACTCTATAGAATTGCCAAGCTGTCTGGCCGACTTTGATGTAAATGATATCAGACGTGCGAAGTTCTCATTAGACACCGTGTATATGGCTACATCCCGGCTTTCCATAAGCCTTGACACAACCTCGGCGGCATAGAACAGAACCTCCTCAGGCTCGTATTTGTCAAGTGAGGACGTAATCTCGTATATCTTACCCATGCTGTCACTCTGGTTGACTATCTGACGCTCCATCTCATTCTTAAGCTTTACGTTGGTTCTGTTTATCTCCTCAATGTCTCTGAGCCTGTGCTTAAGGTATTCAATCTCATCGTCCTTATCCCTCTTAAGCACAACGAGCCGGTCTCTCAGATATCCTACCGCAAGTCCGAGTATTACAAGCTGCGCTATCCATACATAAGTATTGTAATCAACAATTACCTCAAGGCCGCTCTTAGTATACATCTGCCTGAAGCAGTATCCGGCAACCGCAAGTATCGCAGAAAATGTTGCCTGCTGCTGTCCGTATATGATTGCAAACAGAAGCACATACAGAAGATAGCTGTCAAGCTTTCCGAAGAACTGGCTTCCCACCGCCCTGTTATTAATCATGAAAAATGGTATAAAGCATATCATATTTTCAATAAACGGAACAAATGTCTTAAGAATGGACTTAAGAGATGCTGCTATCTGCTGCGACCTGCTCAGCTGCTCCGCCTTTTTTGTGATGTATCTTCCCGGATTCTTATTAACCGCCTTAATTACCGCCTCTGCGCACTCCTTTGTGCCTGAGAATATTGCAAATGTAAACTCCTCGGCATAGTCATGCACCTCAAGCTCCTCAACCCATATGACATTCTCTGAATCGTCATATACTACAGGAACCCTTCTGCCAAAGGCTGCATTTATCATATCAATCATATCACTGTACGATATGTGGCTGTTGGTAGTTACGGTATACACCGGATATCTGCACTTTTCTGCTGTAAATATATTATAGAGGAACCATACAGCATCCGGCAGTGCAAGCAGTGATACATCCGAGCCCGGGCAGTGAAGCTGTCCGTCCTCAAGCATCTCAACACACGCCCTTGCACAGACATCACGCACCTCCTGCGCATTCTTCGGCACAAAGCAGATATTCTCAGCCCTTGCAACTATTATATCCATTCCGGTTGCAATCCTGTAATTGGCACATGTTGTCTCACCCTGACGCACCGATCTTGCCTTGATAACTGCAGCATTCTCCTGCGATGCCTGAGTCATATCTGCCCTGTATACCTCCTCAGAGGACAGATATACAAACCTTCCGCGTCCGAGCCTTGAATATGCCGCAAGCATGTTGCCAAGCGCTGCCGTGTAAGCCACCTGTGCATCCTCAAGTCCGTTCCAGTCAAACGAATCATCATATGCCCCCGAAAATATCGTAAGATCCGGCATTATGCTCTCAAACACATCCTTCATGCACGTGTTGTCATACTCAAATATATATTTTTCATATACATGCCTGTAATGCGTACGCTTACTGCTCATCAGGGCAAATACCCTGTGTCCTTCCTTATTAAGCTTATCGGCTATCGCGCCTGTAATCCTGTTCGCATCACCAATCAATAATACTTTCATTATTCCACCCGATTAAATGTTGAGTTATATTCATTATTCCGGGGCAAAAACCCCGGCTGTGCTGCAAGCTGCCTGACAAATGCATTGACATCTGCCAGCGCCTCTTCTACCGATATACCATACTCCGAAGCAAGCTGCATTGCAATCTCTTCTGCCGTTTTATTCCCGATAAATCCCCTGAATATCTCCGCACCGCTGTCATTGACCGGAACCGGAGGCGTATATCTGTCAGGTGTCTGTGCACATTTGATTATCCACCATGTTCCTGCCGCATGCTCCAATGCATATTCCGAATTAAATGCCATAATTACCAGCCCCTCTGTATCAAGCTTTATTGTGCATATTGTATCATATTCGGACCGCATTTGTATATTACTTGTCAATTGACAATGCATGATGTTTTTTATAGTATGATATGAGTATCAGATGCAGATTTTGCACTCCTATTCATGCATCTGGATTACTATATTGGTGAGGATTTTAGTTTATATGGAAAAACGTGAATTAAATGACGATGAAAAATATATGAAGGAAGCCATAAAGCAGGCGCGCAAAGCCTACAAAATCGGGGAATCTCCCATCGGCTGTGTGATTGTGTATCAGAATAAGATTATTGCCCGCGGCTACAACCGCCGCAATATCGACAAGACTACTCTCGGACATGCCGAGATTACGACAATCAGAAAGGCAAGTAAAGTTATCGGTGACTGGCGCCTTGAGGACTGCACAATATATGTCACTCTTGAGCCATGCCAGATGTGTGCCGGTGCCATAGTTCAGGCAAGAATTCCCCGCGTTGTGATTGGCGCCATGAACCCCAAAGCCGGATGTGCAGGCTCAGTCCTGAATCTGCTTGAGATACCGCAGTTCAACCACCAGTGTGATGTAGAACGCGGCGTACTTGCAGACGAATGTTCCGGGCTTATGTCATCATTTTTCAGGGAACTTAGGGAGCAGAAGAAAAGCAAATAAAACAACACAATAACCTGTGTAAAGGCCTTTTCAGGGTATATTCCCATTTATAGCCTCTACACAGGTCCTTTTTAAGAATTTAGGAAGTTTATATAATAAACATATTACTATGCTTATCAGCAATCTGACATATATCCGGCAAGCGTTTCTCTTACAGCTCCCGCTCCCGGCAATTCCAGTTCTTTAACTATACCTGCATTTTCTTAATAATACCATCATAAAAATCAAGCACTGCCTTAATATCCTTATCATCCGGATGCCCCTTTGCAATGCCGCCTATAAGCCTGAACGGGCCAAATGTGTCATAGCCCTTGCACGAAAACCTGTCTGTAATGCTGCAGCGCTTATTTTTGAGTATTGCCTCTATAGAGCCGAAGGCTGCGCTTCCGCCGTGCGTGCATATTAAAAATACAGTCTTTTCCTGCGGCAGATTAACGGATGCAAAGTTAAGCACCGCCTGATGAAATTTGCCGTAATATATTCCTGATGCAAAGCCTATTGCATCATATTCCGAAAGATTTTTCTCTTTTATCTTTGTGGCATCGATAAGTTCCGTTCCGTAAGCATCTGCTATTGCATCAACAAGCTTTTTTGTATTCCCATGATGTACGGATGCATAAACAATTGCTATTTTCATATAGATAACCTCTTATACTAGCATATCTCTCCGGCGAGTGCCGCTCTTGCTGCGCTTGCAGGTGAACCAAGATATATGCCTACCTTGGATGAACCCATTCTTCCGAGGAAGTTACGGTTGTTTGTGGCAAGAATCTTCTCGCCGTCAGCCATGATTCCGCATGCACGTCCACAGCAGAGACCGCAGCCCGGCTGTGTTATAATTGCTCCGGCAAGTGCAAGATCCTTGAGATACCCTGCCTTGGATGCCTCTTCATATATGCTTCTGCTTGCAGGAGTCACGATAAGTCTCATATAATCTGCAATCTTCTTACCACGAAGAATGTCCGCTGCAACCTTGATATCCTCAAGTCTTCCGTTAGTACATGAGCCTATGAATACCTGATCAATCTTAGTTCCCTTAAGCTCGCTTACAGGATGGATGTTGTCTACCTGTGAAGGACACGCAAGTACGGGAACGAGTGTTGATGCATCATACTCCATTACACGGCAGTACTCAGCGTCAGCATCAGCCTTGAGCCATGCAACATCATCGTAATTGACACCTGAGAATTCAGCCGTCTTTTCATCAGGTGCAAACAGCGCTGCCTTTGCTCCTGCCTCAATCGCCATATTGGCTATTGTCATCCTTGATGCAACCGTCATATTGTCTACAGTGCTTCCCGAGAATTCAAGAGCCTTGTATGTAGCACCGTCACTTCTCAGGTCACCAAGAAGTCTGAGGATAATATCCTTGGCATATACACCCTCAGGAAGTTCTCCGTTAATCACAACCTTAATAGTCTCAGGAACCTTAATCCACATCTCGCCTGTTCCAAGGACAGCCGCCATCTCAGTGTAACCGATTCCCGATGAAAAACATCCTACGCTTCCGTAAGTTGTTGTATGTGAATCAGTGCCGAATACTATATTACCCGGCTTTGCATAACCCATCTCCGGCATAAGCTGATGGCAGATACCATCTGCCCTGTGAAAATTCTTAAGTCCCTGCTCCTTAACAAATGCATCACCAATCTTAAAATGTCTTACATCCTCGACAGCACTTGTTGGCACAAGATGGTCATAGATAAGCACAACCTTATCGGCATCCCACACCTTCTTAAATCCCATCTCATGGAACTTGTCCACAACAAACGGAATAAATATATCGTGAATCATTACCCTGTCAACATTAACGGTAACAATCGCTCCCGGCTTCACATCTGCCTTGCCGGTATTCTTCATAACTATCTTCTCTATTAATGTATGTCCCATACTAATCTCCATTCCGCAGGCACAAAGTGCCGGAGGAATCGCGAGCCAAATG
>CAMBEF010000056.1 GCA_945865495.1 uncultured Bacteroides sp.
AGCGTCAGATACCGTTTGACAGGGATGCGATGCTTAAGGCTACGGATTTCGATATGCTTCCGATAGTTAACTCAAAGCGTTCAGACATTCCTGCGGTTACACATATTGATTACAGCGCGAGAATCCAGTCAGTTAATGAGAAGCGTAATCCGGGATATTATGACCTTATAAAGGAATTTAAGAAGCTTACGGGATGCAGCGTTATTGTTAATACTTCATTCAATGTTCGTGGTGAGCCTATTGTGTGCACACCTCAGGACGCATATAAGTGTTTTATGAGAACTGAGATGGATGTCCTTGTCCTTGATGATTTCGTTCTCCTTAAGGATGAGCAGCCTAAGTTCGAGGATAAGCAGGACTGGAGGTCAGAATATGAGCTTGATTAATAAACTGTTCAAGGGAAAGAATACTGAGAACAATGCCGATACACAGGCACAGCAGGTTTCTGAGGCTTCATCACAGGCTGCTGCGGATGCCGGATGTACAACGACAGAGGAATCGGCAAGACTTTATGCATTTGCTAAGGCCAATGCGTCACAAGCTAACACCGAGAAGATATTCGGAACTAAGGAAGCTGATTCATACTATACCGATTCGGCTAAGGTTCAGGTATTTCCTGAGAGAATCATGGACTTCGGATTTGATAATCCTGTCCAGCTTGAAGCATATCTTAAGGAGCTCTGGAAGGATGATCCTAAGATGCAGGAGCTTATTCCTGTAATCAAGGTTGCAACATTTGCAAACCGTGACAAGTATGACAGCAAGTATCAGGATTTAAGCCTTTATAACTACACTCTGTAAAAGAGTGCTGATAATACAAAATATTTTTCAAAAGGAGAAATGTTATGGTTTCATTAGTAACAGGCGGATGCGGCTTCATCGGTTCGCATATTGTAGACAGACTGCTGGCAGAAGGTCATACAGTCCGTGTTATTGATAACTTTTCAACAGGACGTCCTGCTAACCTTGATCATCAGAAGGGCAACCCTAATCTGACAATCTATGAGATGGACATTCGTAATAAGGAGCAGATTGAGCCGGTATTTGAAGGCGTTGACTATATTTTCCATATGGCAGCTCTTGCTGATATCGTTCCATCAATCCAGAGACCTTGGGATTACTTTTCATCTAACGTACTCGGTACTTACAATGTATGTGAGTGCGCAAGAGCAGCAGGAATCAAGAAGCTTGTATACGCAGCTTCATCATCATGCTACGGTATTCCTGATGAGTATCCTACCAAGGAGACAGCAGAGATCCGTCCTCAGTACCCATATGCTCTTACTAAGAGACTTGGCGAGGAGACAGTTCTTCACTGGGGTCAGTGCTATGGCCTTCCTGTAGTTACTCTCAGGCTTTTCAACGTATATGGTACACGTTCAAGAACATCGGGAACATATGGTGCAGTATTCGGAGTATTCCTTGCACAGAAGCTTGCAGGCGAACCTTTCACTGTAGTAGGTACAGGCGAGCAGACAAGAGACTTTACATATGTAACTGACGTAGCTGATGCATTCTATACAGCAGCAATGTCAGATATCGTTAATGATACATTCAACGTAGGAAGCGGCGGAACATATTCAGTAAACAGACTCTGCGAGCTTCTTGGTGGTGAGATTATCCATATACCTAAGAGACCGGGCGAGCCGGACTGCACATTTGCAGATACAACTAAGATTGAGAAGGCTCTTAACTGGCATGCACACATTACACTTGAGGAAGGCGTACAGAAGATCCTTGATAACATTGATTACTGGCGCGAAGCTCCTGTATGGAGACCTGACACAATTAGTGAGGCAACTAAGGACTGGTTCAAGTACCTTGGAAAGGAAAACAACTAGATGCACACCGAATACCTTAATCAGTTCATAGATGCATTAAAGAACTGTGAATTCTATAAAGGCAGTGAGCAGCTTAACGGATACAGCGAGGGCATTCAGGCTATGCTTGATGCCTTCACTGAAGTTAAGAAATCAGGCAGAACAGCATATTTTGTCGGCAACGGCGGAAGTGCTGCCATTGCAAGCCATATGACAAGTGATTTCAAGAAGAACGGTAATATGAAGACGGGAGCTCTTCTTGATGCATCAGTAGTCACATGCTTTGGCAATGACTTTGGATACGAATATATGTATTCCAAGCAGCTTGAGCAGATAGGCAGCGAAGGAGATCTCCTGGTTGCAATAAGTTCATCCGGCAATTCAATGAATATTGTCAATGCAATAGCTGAGGCACGTAATAAGAAGATGAACGTAATAACATTATCAGGCTTTAAGCCGGATAATAAGATAAAAGGCATGGGCGATATTAATGTTTATGTCGCTCTTGAGCAATACGGAATTGTTGAGTCAGTTCATGTCACTATTCTCCAGCAGGTAGTTGACGCAATTCTTGAAAGGGACGGCGCATTTAGATAAATGCGCCTTATTATCTAATATGGGAAATAAAAAACCGGCAATATTTCTTGACAGGGACGGCTGTGTAACGGTTGAAAAAAGCTATGTGAAGACAGCAGAGGATATGGAGATATATCCATTTGCAAAGAAATGTGTGGACAGTATACATGAGCTCGGTTACTTGGCAATCGTTATTACCAACCAGTCCGGAGTAGGCAGGGGTATGTTCACGGAAGATGAGCTTGGAAGAATGAATGACCGCCTCATAAGAGAAACCGGCGTGGATGCAGTGTACTACTGCCCTCACTGGCATAATGAGAATAGTACGCTGCCACAGTATAATATTGAATGCAACTGCAGAAAGCCTAATACGGGGATGATAGAAAAGGCTAAAAAAGATTTTGATATAGATATTGAAGGTTCATATTTTGTGGGCGACAGGGCAACAGACCTTCTTACGGGGAAGAAGGCAGGAACAAAGGCTATACTTGTCCGCACGGGATATGGTTCGGGACCGCTTGAGAAGCCGGTCACACCGGACGGAATATATGACAGTCTTGAGGCTTTTGTCAGGGACCTTACTTGAAAGGAAAAGGATTTATCGGATGAATTTATATAAGAAAGCTATACATGTTCTCGGAAAAGAAAAGGCGTGGGGGCTTCTGGGAATACTGATATTAACGATACTTGGAGCCGGAGCAGAGCTGTGCGGTGTATCAATGATACTTCCGTTTGTCAATGCGATTATGGATCCTGAATTTATAAGCGGCAACTCGCTGCTGTCATCATTCCAGAATGCAACTGGAATGTCAACAAACGGCATGATATCACTGCTGGCAATGTCACTTGTTGTTGTGTATCTGGTGAAAAATATATATCTCGTTGCAATGAACAACCAGATATATAAGTACACATACAGGAGTCAGAGAGACCTCGCATGCAGAATGATGCAGTATTACATGGGACTTCCGTATATAAGGCTGCGTGAGCAGAACAGTTCAGACCTTATCCGTAACATTACGGCAGATTCCAACAGGTGCTTTGTGGTAATCCTGAATCTTCTGCAGATGACATCAGAACTTCTTATAAGCGGTGTACTTGTTGTATATCTCGTAATAACTGACCCTGTCATAACAATCCTTGTTGTTGTGATTATGTGCATAAGTATGTTCCTTGTGCTTAAGTTTGTTAAGAAAAAGGTATCGGTACTCGGACAGAAGGACAGATATTTTGAGGCACAGATGAACAAATGTGTTCTTGAAGCATTCGGTGGTGTTAAAGAAGTAAAGATAACACACAGCGAGAAGTTCTTTATGGATGATTATTATTATAAGAGTACACGATATGCAGAGCTTCACCGCAAGTGTGACGTGCTTGGAATTATTCCTAAGCAGGTAATGGAGGTTGTAACAATCGGAAGCCTTATGGTCAGTCTCACAATAAGACTGCTTATGGGAGCTGACCCAAGTACATTTATTCCGATTGTATCTGTGTTTGCCGTTGCAGCATTCAGACTGCTTCCTTCAGTTAATAAGATTGCAAGCTATATCAACTCAATAGCATTCCACCTTGCATCATTTAATGCTATATATGAGAGCATTGACGAGATGCGTGAAGGTAATGAGGAATATATCGAGAATACGGAGAATAAGCCGGCAGTTACGCTTAATGACAGATTTGAACTTAAGAACCTGTCATTCCACTATCCTGATTCAGACAAGAATGTAATAGACGGAATTGATCTTACACTTAAGAAGAATGAGTCAATAGCATTTATCGGTCCGTCAGGAGCCGGTAAGACTACTCTTGCAGATATAATCCTTGGAGTGCTCGCACCGCAGGGAGGACAGATGCTTGTTGACGGTGAGAGTATCAACGACAATATATACAACTGGCAGAAGCGGCTTGGATATATTCCACAGAGTATATTCCTGTTCGATGATAATATCAGAAAGAATATTGCATTCGGTATTCCTGAGGATGAGATTGATGACGAGATGGTATGGAAGGCACTTGAGGAAGCACAGTTAAAGAGCTTTGTAGAGGAACTTCCCGAAGGCCTTGAGACAAGAATCGGTGAACGCGGTGCAAGACTGTCAGGCGGTCAGAAGCAGCGTATAGGAATTGCGAGAGCACTTTACTATAATCCTGATATCCTTGTACTGGACGAGGCAACATCAGCCCTTGATAATGAGACAGAGAAGGCTGTTATGGAATCTATAGAGAAACTTCAGGGAAGCAAGACCATGATTATTATCGCACACAGACTTACAACCGTGCAGCACTGCGATAATATCTACGAAGTTAAGGATGGCAAGGTCATCCACAAGGATAAGGAAGAAATATTCGGCAAAAAGGCCTGAATTGAGGATTAGTCATATGTCACAGAAAGTAATATATTCAGAGCCTACAGGCGGCTTGTGTAACAGAATGGGTGCACTTAATTATGCATACCTGTTTGCAAAAGAATATAATTGCAGACTAGTTGTCCTATGGAAGGATAATTTTGAGGCTGCATGCCATTATGAGGATGTATTTAAGCCATTTGAGGATGATAACGTCAGAGTAGTCAATCTGACTTATTATAAGGAGACGCCGAAGGAGCTTCTAAGGTCTGGACGCATATTCAGCCTGCTTGCAAGAGGAATAAAGCATGCGGCATTCGGTCTTTATTTCAAATACAGACAGAGCAATGAGTTAGAGCTGACATATGAGACAGACGGAGTATCAAGAACCGAGGCTGATTCAGTTAACCACAGCCATATAGAAAGGTTTATCAACTCCGATAAGAGATGGTGTCTGATAAGTTCATACCAATGTGCGGATCTTGCACATGATTATTCGGCGCTTCAGTTTCAGGACAGATTTGAGGCTGATGTAAGAGCACTCTATGAGAAGCAGTTTGGCACATTTGCAACAGAAGAAGAGTACAGATCGTATATAAAATGTAACGTAGTCGGCGTACATGTGCGCCGTGGCGACCATAAGTATGCGATTGCCAATAATCCTCTCGATATGTTTGTCGAGAAGATGCAAAAGAGGATTGATGAGAATCCGGAGGTTAAGTTCTACCTTGCATCCGATGGTGCAGATGTAATTGAATATATGCAGAAGCATTTTCCGGGAAGAGTTATAATTAATGAAGGTGCAGAGCTTTCAAGAAAGTCCAAATCAGGAATGGAGAATGCAATAATAGATCTGCTTGCGTTATCAAAGACAGGCGGAATTATCGGAAGTTTCGGCAGCACATTCAGCGATATGGCCTCATATATAGGCAGAATAGAACTGGAATATTCCAATTCAAAGGGAAAGGATTGATAGACAGTTATGAAGATAGCAGTAGCAGGAACAGGATATGTTGGACTTTCCAACGCAATATTGCTTGCACAGCACAATGAAGTACATGCTGTAGACATTATTCAGGAAAAGGTAGACCTTATTAACAGCAGGAAGTCTCCTATTGTTGATAAGGAGATAGAAGAGTATCTTTCAACAAAGGAGCTTAATCTTACGGCAACAACAGATGCTAAGTCTGCATACTCCGGTGCTGATTTTGTAATCATATCTACACCGACCAATTATGATTCAAAGAAGAATTATTTTGATACATCATCCGTAGAGGCAGTCATAAAGCTTGTAATGGAGTATAATCCTGAGGCTGTTATGGTAATAAAATCAACAGTTCCGGTAGGATATACCCAGTCAGTAAGTGAGCGCATGAACTGCCACAATATTATATTCTCACCTGAGTTCCTTCGTGAGGGACGCGCTCTTTATGACAACCTTTATCCTTCAAGAATTATTGTAGGAGCGCCTAAGGATGACGAGAGACTTAACAAGGCTGCACATACATTTGCAGGCCTTCTTGCAGAGGGTGCGATTAAGGAAGATATTCCTGTATTATACACAGGATTTACTGAGGCAGAGGCCGTAAAGCTTTTTGCCAACACATATCTTGCACTCCGTGTTGCATATTTTAACGAGCTTGATACATATGCGGACATGAAGGGGCTTAACACAAAGGATATTATAGAGGGTGTATGTCTTGACCCAAGAATAGGTAATCACTACAATAATCCTTCATTCGGATACGGCGGTTATTGCCTGCCTAAGGATACCAAGCAGCTGAGAGCCAATTACAGTGATGTCCCTAATGAACTTATGGGGGCAATTGTAGAATCCAACAGAACACGTAAAGACTTTATTGCAGAGCAGATACTTGAACTTAATCCTAAGATTGTTGGACTGTACAGACTTGCTATGAAGGCTAATTCGGATAATTTCAGACAGAGTGCAATCCTTGGAATAATGGAAAGAATAAAGGCTAAAGGTGTTGAAGTTGTAATATATGATCCGGCACTTAAGGATGACAGTTTCTGTAACTCCAGGGTAATTAAGGACTTTGACGAGTTCAAGAAGACTTCGGATGTTATCGTGGCAAACAGACTTGACGATATGCTTAAGGATGTTAAGGACAAGGTATATACAAGAGATATATACTTCAGAGATTAAAGAGGTTGTTGCATGTCAGATTTTATACGCAGGCACAAAAGAATATTGTACATATTAGGGCTGGTTTTTCTTTCAGCCCTTTTTGTGGTATTAGGGAAGAAAAGTATTAAGACTGATAAGATAGAGAACCGGGTATATTCCATCCATGCGCACAATGATAAAGAAACCGACAATATTTATTATCAGAAGCTTGTAAAAGGTGACAGAGTGAGTCAGACGTTTACTCCTGATACGAAAGTTGACGGAGTGTCATTTGAATTCCACCGTGGGCAGGGTTTGGAGCTTTCAGGTAAAACATATATGACAATCACCGACAAAAAGAGTGGAGCTGTTGTGTATGAGGATGCATATGATAACAATGCATTTCCGATGGATACACTTGTCGACTTTAAGCTGTATGATACTGATCTGATGGTTGGCAATGAATATGAGATAGCATTTACAAGTGATGTTGAAAATGAATCCAATGCACCATTGCTGTATCTTCAGGATGCGGGGCGATACACGGGAACATTTACTGTCAACGGACAGGAGAATACGTCAAGGGCGTTATGCCTTGGAGTGTTCAGGCATTCACAGCTTCCGGATAAAATATTTGATATAATGATGCTGCTTGTAATAGCGGTTGTCATGGTCATACTTATGGCAATGTTTGTTAAAAATATGCCTGTACACAAGGTATATATCCTTGCCTGCATCGGACTTGGAATTGTATATATGCTTGTTGTCGCACCGGGTAAGGGCTGTGATTCGGCATATCATTATGAGGTCGCATATTCGTATGCAAATAATGTCCTTTTTAAAGGCAATCCGGGAGGAAAGCTTGCAATGAGGGCGGATGATTATGAATTTTATAAAAAGAATTTCAGGATAAATGACAGCTACTATGGACTTATGTCTGCGGATGCATATATGGACCTCAACGATACGGCATCATTTTTTGCAAAAGACAGTTCAATGGTAATGACACTTATTGAGCCGGGCAATGAGAATTTTGTTCCGTATATTCCTTATATAGCAGGGATTGCTATAGGACGGCTGCTCCATCTCGGGGCGCTGCCTACGGTATATCTTGCCAGACTGTTTGGAATTATTGTATTTGCACTGATTATAGGACTTGCGGTTAAGATTATTCCGGTTGGAAAGGAAGCGCTCATGCTTCTGGCGCTTATGCCAATGACACTTCAGGAGTATTCGGCATTCTCATATGACGGAATGTGTATTGCGGCCGCATTTCTGTTCGTCGCATGCTGGCTTGCATTCATGCATGACAGGGCGGACAGACGTACCCTGATAATGTGGATTGCAGCTGCGGTGCTGCTTGGTGCGTGCAAGAAGGGAACATATATATTCTTCCTGCTTCTGCTTGTGCCTGTTACGCGTGCGCATATGGCACGAAAGGAAAAGGCCGCTGTCGGTGGAAGTATGATTGCTTCGGCAGTTGTATTTAACGTAATCTCATATGCAGCCGTTGCAGCAGAGGCGTTTGGACTGAGGATAATGGCGGCTGACGGAAGTTATCTGCCGGGAAGCAGTTATACGTTGTCTTATGCGGTAGAGCATCCGTTCAAATTTATTCTTATGTGCATAGGCTCGATAATTGAAAAAGCTGACTATTATTTTGGAAGTGTTATCGGTACACATCTGAGTGCCAACATACAGACAGTTCCGATTGCAGTAGTTGTGCCATTCTTCGTATTGATAATAATTGCGGCGATGGAGACTTTTGAAGATAGAACTTCCGGTAACCGCATTATAATAAATGCATCGGAAAGACTTGCAATGCTTGTATCCTTCTTTATGTCAAGCCTTGTGATGTTCTTCATGATGCAGGTTTCGACGCCTGTAGGGTGGAATATAGACGGAGTAACAGGAAGATATTTCCTTCCGGTGCTTCCGCTGGTTGCCTTGTGTCTGTATAATTGTGGTGTTACAGTAACAAAGAGCACCAAAGAAAAGGTTGTTGCGGCATTTGTCTGCTGGCATATTGTAGAAGTGTTTTATGTGGTGTGGGCCGAGCTGGTGCGCTAATGCATGCTTTTGCGGATGGCTCATACGAATGATTTTATTGCGAGTTTGTGAGTTTATGTTAGCGATGTTTGGCGGCGTCTTGTGCCGCCTTACGCACCGCTGCCGGCTCTAACAAGCGGGAGCGCGCCTGCGTTGCCCTGTACCATCCGTGCAGGCGTCCCATCCCATCCTCAACACTGTACAATTACTTTAGGTAAAGGAGTAAAAGGAGCAATCCCATGAAGAAGCTGATTATCATACCGGCATATAACGAGGCGGAGAGCATTGAAGCCACTGTCCGCGGAATACAGTCTAAGATGCATGGTTTTGACTATGTTGTGATTAATGACTGTTCAACGGATGAGACACCGGATATATGCAGGAAGAATAATTTTAATATGGTAAGTCTGCCGGTTAATCTCGGAATAGGCGGTGCGGTCCAGACCGGATATATATATGCACGCGATAACGGATATGAGATTGCGGTACAGATGGATGGTGATGGACAGCATGATGTGGAATTTGTACAGCGCATGGCAGAGCATCTTGAGAAAAATAAGCTTGATATGGTGATAGGCTCAAGATTTATCACACATGAGGGCTTTCAGTCATCCAGACTCAGGCGTGTCGGAATATCTTATTTTACATGGCTGATAAGGATGTGTACCGGCAAGACGATAACAGACCCGACATCGGGCTACAGAATGGCAGGGCGAAGAGTTATAGAGCTGTTCGCACAGGACTATCCAAAGGATTATCCTGAGCCTGAGACGGCAGTAAAGATTCTCCGGCGAGGCATGAACGTGGAAGAAATTCCGGTAGTAATGAGAGAGCGTCAGGGCGGCGTATCCTCAATATCAATGACAAAATCTGTCTACTACATGATAAAAGTAACCCTCGCAATACTGATAGAGCGCCTGCGATAATATATTAATAACTATTGTATTAATGAATGTATATAATCCGACACACAGCAGCTTCAACCGGCAAAAGCATAAGCAGGCATTTTAGAGCGGCCGGTACTTAGGCGGTGTCTTGTGCCGCCTTATGTACCGCTGCCAGCTCTAATCAAGCGCAAGCGAGCCTGCGTTGATTTGCCGGTTAAAGCTGCGTCAATGGTGCCGTTTACGAGATTAATGATAATAATTAATCCGGTCATAAATTACATTGAAGGAGTTCCGATACTATGATGACCTTAAAGTTCCGCCTGATAATGGCAGCCATCCTTCTGATAGGATTTGTTATAATAATAAATATGGTCCGCAAGAAAAGTCTGGATTTGAGATATGCGCTTATATGGCTTGCGCTTATAGCAATGATTCTGGTTATTGTGATTGTGCCGGGACTTTTGGGAGTTATAACACATTTTATTGGTATATATGACGCAATGAACATGGTTTTCTTTATGGGATTTGTGTTCCTTATAGTAGTAACATTTTTCCTTACGGCGGCGCTGTCGCGCAATTCAAACAGGATTAAGGCACTGACACAGCAGGTGGCTCTGCTTGAGAAGCAGGTAAGGGATGAAGCTGTAAAAGTTTCTTTAAAGGATGAGGCATCTTCAGAGGATGCAGAGAGGAGAATATAATGGCAGCTGTATCAATTATTATTCCGGTTTACAATGTTGAAAAGTACTTAAGAAGATGTCTTCGCAGTGTATTTGCACAGACATATCAGGATTTTGAAGTAATATGTGTCGAGGATGCGGGAGTAGACAGTTCGCTTGACATACTGGAAGAATTCGCTGATAAGTATCCGGACAGAATGCATATCATATGCAATGAGGAGAATATCGGTCCCGGAAGAAGCCGTGATAAGGCGCTCGCTAATGCAAAGGGAATGTATATCTGTTATGTAGATGCGGATGATTATATCCTGCCGGATTTCCTTGCACAATATGTAAAAAAGATTGAAGAGACAGAAGCGGATGTTGTTATCGGAGGCTACCGTCAGGATAGTGGCAATGCCGGATCAGAGCTTATAACGCACCTCGTAAAGGATAACGAATGGGCGTGCGTAACATATGTTACTGCATGGGCAAGGCTTTACAGAAAAGAATTTGTGGTTAATAACCATATGAGATTTGAGAGATTTACATGCCTTGAGGATATGTATTTTAATCTGATGGGATATGTAAATAAGATAAAATATGTTGTTATATCTGATTATGCAGGATATATCCATTCTGCGAATGACCAGTCAGTTACGGCAAGAAGCCGTGATGATAAGACGGAAGATGCTACAGGATACGTGATTGACGTATTCGATAAGCTTGGACAGGTCAAGGATTTCAGAAAGTTAAGCCAGAATATGCGCTGGATGCTTCAGTATGCATATGTGGCGAATATGGTTAATGCCCTTGCGGTCTATTCCAAAGGAATCGGTGAGGCAGAAATAAAGGCGAGACTTGATGCCGCAATGAATGATTTTGAGAAGAGATTCCCGGATTACAGACATAACCCATATCTTGGTGTCGCAGGTCCTAAGGGACAGACAGCAAAGATAAGACTTGGTGTAAGTGCATTTATGAGCCTCAGAAAGCTTGGACTTGATAAGAAAATATTTGCTCTGCTTGCACGTCTTAATGATATAGACAGTGATAAAAACAGAAGTGATGATAATTATAGTGATGGGGAGCAGGAATGATTTCAATAATCACAGTTGCGTATAATGATGCAAATGGGCTTGCGAGAACACTCGATTCAGTGCTTTCCCAAAAGAACATATCGCAGACGGAATGTGAGAGTATCGTTGTCGACGGCGGCTCAACGGACGCAACTGATAAGGTGCTTGAGGAATACAGGGCAAGGTTTGAAAAAGCAGGAATCAGGCTTGATGCGAGAAGTGAGAAAGACGGCGGAATATATGACGGCATGAATAAAGGTATCGGAAGGGCATCAGGCGACTGGGTGTATTTTCTTAATGCCGGAGATGTCTTTTATGATGAAAATGTGCTTGCCGAAGTAAATGATATTCTTAACAAAGAAAATAGCGATGTTGTATACGGTGATGTGTGCAGTGTTGAGAGTTCAGGCGTGAAACACATCATGAAGTCGGGGGATGATATCAACGCGATAAGACAGAATCTTCCGTTCTGCCATCAGGCAGTATTTACAAGGCGCAGACTTCATGACAGGTATATGTATTCTACGGAGTACCGCCTTGCAGCAGATTATGAACTGTTTCTGCATGCATATCTTGACAAAGCGGCGTTTGTGCATGTCCCGTTAGTTATTGCGGCATTTATGCTTGACGGGGCATCAAACCGTAACAGAAAGAAGCTTTTTCTTGAGTA
>CAMBEF010000057.1 GCA_945865495.1 uncultured Bacteroides sp.
GAAAGATTAATTTCCTTGTATCAACAGATCTTGCATCAAGAGGTTTGCAGATAGATGGAATTGATGCAGTCTTTAATCTTAATCTGCCTGAGAATTCTACCGAATATCAGCACCGTGCCGGTCGATGCGGGCGCAATGGCATGCAGGGTGTGTGTGTATCTGTAATTACGCCTAATGAAGTTGACAAGATCAAAGCTTATCAGAAAGAATTTGGAATAAATATAATTCAGCGCCGGTTATTTAAAGGAAAACTTGTTGCAAAGTAATGCACACAGGGATATAATTAATTTATCGTAGTCCAACTTCGTTAAACTTGAGTTTAGCGAAGTTGGATGTGTAGGAATGGAGATTACTTATTATGGCAGGGACATACAGTGAGCAACAACGTATTAAGTATACTCAGAAACTTAATGATATTATGGATATGTTGCCGGATTTCACAAGAGATTACTTTTTCAGCCTTGAATACACCAAACAGCCGCGTACCAAGGTAGCTTATGCTATGGATTTACGTGGATTCTTTGAATTTATAAGAGAACGCAAGTATAATTCTTACGAGAGTCTGAAGCAGATTACACTGGCCGATACTGAGAACATATCATCAACTGATATTATTGAATATCTCAGGCATTCACGCCTTTATGTTAATAAGAATGGACGTGAAGTTACTAATTCAGAGCGCGCCGCCAAGCGCAAGTTATCCTCTCTCCGCTCTTTTTACGGATATTATAATAAGCAGGGACTAATGAAGAAGAATCCGGCATTTCAGGTCGACATGCCTAAGATTCACGATCAGGCAATAACGCGGCTTGATGTCAACGAGGTAGCTGAACTTCTGGATAATGTTGAATCAGGTAACAGACTTACCAAGAATCAGCTTGCCGCACACGAAGGACTCAAGACACGTGATCTTGCACTTCTCACTCTTCTTCTTGGCACCGGCATACGAGTATCCGAATGTGTCGGTCTTGACATTAATGATGTTGATTTTGATAATGACCGTATCAAGGTAGTGCGCAAGGGTGGAGCTGAGAGTTTTGTCTACTTTGGCGATGAAGTTCGGGAAGCACTGCTTGATTATATGGATGAACGTTCAACACTTCAGCCGGCTGCCGGGCACGAAAATGCATTGTTCATTTCCCGTAATAACAAGCGCCTGTGTGTACGTTCTGTAGAGAATCTTGTTAAGAAATATGCCATGACAGTAACAACCGTCAAACATATTACTCCTCATAAGCTGCGAAGCACATACGGAACTAATCTCTATCAGGAAAGTAACGATATATACCTTGTGGCAGATGTCCTCGGTCATAAAGACGTTAATACCACACGTAAGCATTATGCTGAGATTGTAGATAATAACAGGCGTAAAGCCCGTAATATGGTTCAGCTGCGTGAGAATGACCATTAATATAATAATGCCGGGATTATAATGTCTTTTATCCGCCTGTGAGCAGACGCACATGAGTTTAGACCTTAAGAATCCCGGCATTATTTAATATACTTGGTTAATATACTGTCACATAGCTGTAATATGCAAGATTAGTGCCAAAATTATCTTTGAGATGATATATCAGGGTATATGTACCCGGGACTGTAGTATTAACACTTCCCGTAACAGTTATATAATCAGTTATGTCGTTACCTTCTATATCGACTGCACGCACACCATTCCACATATTATATGATGAACCGACAGGTATTGAATAATCCTGAACACCCGTCATATAGTCTATCTTTGTCTCTACAGGCTTGATATTAAGAGAAGTGTCTGTAGGGTCATATCCATTGCTGTTACCGGCAGCCGCCTTCTCAGGAAGTGCTATCGCCGGAACCTCACCACTCTGTTCATATACAGTAACCTCGGTATCGAGCGCACAGTTTTCAAATATCCATTGCGCATCCGCAGATGCAAGATAGATTGAACCTACTGTTGCAGGATTACCCAGATTATTATATGCTGTCATATTAAGTGCATTACTGTTCTGGCTGTAATATGGAACCGAATGTATATAGCAGTCGCTGCTTATTCTGGTTGAATACTGTCCATATCCGCCGCTTGCAAGCGCCCTCCATACATTCTTCTCATATGTCTTATATGTACCGGTCGCAACGGAGGGATTAACCGAGCAGCGGAATGTCTTATATGCACTCACTACCTCTCCTGTCGCTGTAATCTTATATACCGTGACAAAGTTCTCACTTTTATTAACCGATATCGAATACAATTCATTCTGTGCTACAAATGTAGATGCTTCTGCCGGACTGTCGGACGGCAAAGTTACATTAGAATCATTGCCGGTATCCCCCGACTGGTTATTCTGTGATGACATCATATTGGATATTGCGTCTGAATTGGCAAATGTAAATCCTATTATCACGGCAAGCACTGCCAGAAGAATTATATATAGTTTGAAATTCGTGTGCAGTATTCCATTTTTAAATCGCTTCCATCGCGAATTAGTTGTATAGTTCATAAAACTCCTGTTTTTAGACAAAATTTAAGCTATTTCACACATCAATATAATGCAAAATAGCTCAAATTTCAAGTGTTTTCACCGTTTATTCATTATAATTTAAGGATATCATCCAAAATAACGCCGGTAATTAAAAATTCTTCTCGCGTATAGCGATAAAATCCTTAATCAGTTCAATCGAACCATCAACTCCAAGCTTACCACTGTCAAGGCAGAGATCATAACTCTTTGCATCTCCCCACTTCTTGCTTGAATAATAATTATAATAACTTGCCCTGCGCTTATCTTCTTTTTGTATCATATCAGATGCCTTAGACTCATTCAGCTGATACTTCGTCATGATTCTCTTAACTCTCTTGTCCATGTCAGCCTTGATATATATAGACATCGCATATGGGTTATCTTCAAGCGCATAATCGGCACAACGACCTATAATAACACAGGATTCACGCTCTGCAAGCTTCTTGATTGCATCAAACTGTGCCAAAAATACCTTGTGATTAATAGGCATATCCGAATATGATGAAGTATATCCAAGAGAATATGTATCCATTACAAGTGAATACAGAAAACTGTTTGTTGGTTTTTCATCATGATTCTCAAATAACTCCTCGCAAAGACCGCTCTCCTTAGCTGCAACAGCCAGAAGTTCCTTATCATAGCACTTGATTCCAAGTTCCTTGGCCAGCTTTTCACCAATCTCTTTACCACCGCTGCCAAATTGTCTGCCAATTGTTATAACTGTTTTACTATTCATAAGGATACCTCCTTTTCTATATAAAGTTCCTTTTCATGTTTGGTATTATAACACAATTGTTCGCAAATTTCTACACAAATTGCAATATTTGTTAAAATTTCTACATTGATTTTTAATGCAGAATGCATGATGGAATGGTAATTGCACCACTCCCCAGTGATATGCCGGTTATATCCAGTTCTCTGCCACTCTTTCCGGACATTAGTATATTCAACGAGCACTTCTGTGCCGTTGGAAAATATTTTTCATCAATTGCAAACACTATCCCCAATGCCTCTGCCGCCTCCAGGTAGTCTGTTAATCCATCCACTTCATTATATTGGTAATCTCTTCCGGTTATTCCACATAAAACAGCATTGGCAAATAGTTTGGGATGACATGACCACATATTAAAATCAGCTACATTTATCATGCATCTTGATGGTAATTCATTAAGAATATACCGCGCCGTTGAACCTATGCAGGCAACGCTGCGCACATGCCCTTCAAGCCTTCTTCTCTCACTGTCAATCCTGTAATCCGACCTATTAATATCCATAAAAAATTCCCCCTTTTACCGGAGTATGTCCAGTAAATGGGAGAAATATTCAGGCAATGGTGCCTCAAATTCAATATATTGATTAGTCCTTGGATGAATAAATCCAAGAACCCTTGCATGAAGCGTCTGCCCCTGCAGTTTGTATGGAGAAACCGCATTGGAGTATACATCATCTCCAAGCAGCGGATGACCGATGCTTGCCATATGTACACGTATCTGGTGAGTTCTTCCCGTCTCCAGCTGACATTCAATATGGCTGAACTTTGAAAAATTCTCAAGAAGCCTGTAATGCGTTACCGCACGTCTGCCATTATCGCGGTCAATTGCCATCTTCTTACGGTCATTGTGGCTCCTGCCTATAGGCGCATCTACGGTTCCCGACTCCTCATTAAACCGGTTATATACAATCGCCTCATACTTCCTTGTAATCGAGTGTACGCTCAGCTGTGCTGATATTGCATTATGTGCAAAATCATTCTTACATGCAACAAGTACGCCTGTCGTATTCATATCAATCCTGTGCACAATTCCCGGACGCATAACACCGTTAATTCCTGACAGGTTATCTCTGCAGTGATACATCAGTGCGTTAACAAGAGTTCCGGAATAATGACCTGCCGCAGGATGCACAACCATGCCTTTTGGCTTGTTAATAACAATAATATCCTCATCTTCATACAGTATATCCAATGGAATATTCTCAGCCTCTATCTGTGGTTCCTTAATGTCAGGAAGCGTTATATCAATAATATCAGCCTTCTTCAGCTTATAATTGGCCTTTATGTTACAACCGTTTACAAGAACATTACCGTCCTGTATAAGCTTCTGCAGATAAGATCTTGACAGATCAGACAATTCTTCCCGTTCCTGTGCCATATATCTGTCGATTCTGCTTCCTGCATCAAGCTCGTCAACATTAATTAAAAAATGTTCCATCTTACGACAATCCTCTCTTATCTCTGCGGCTTTCCCGGAAGCAGATATGCAAAATCTCCATCCTTATACACAAACAGGAATACAATGATAAACAAAACAGTCGCAGCAGTAACATAGATGTCAGCTATGTTAAATACAGGAAAATCAATTATTCTGAAATATATAAAATCTCTCACATATCCATACATGCTTCTGTCAATAAAGTTACCAAGCGCTCCGGCAGCCAGCAGTGTCGCTGCAATATTAACAGGAACATATTTTTTTGTAAATGGAGTCCTTATAATCACATATACAATGGCAATCAGCACAAGCACCGTGAGTACCGCAAAAAATCCCTGCCTTCCTTCCAGCATGCCCCATGCAGCACCTCTGTTCTGCAGATACGTCAGTTCCAGCACACCATCTATTATCCTGAATGCAGGCCTGTTCTTAAGCCCCGCTGCAGCGAGATACTTCGTATACTGATCCACAGCAGCAAGGATTGCCGTAACAGCTGCAAATATAATTATCTTAATTCTGTCTTTCATGTTATTTTCCATCACTTACAATTATTCAATTATGCCATTGAGAGCCTCAAGCATCTCCGCATCAGTCACAGTCGTATCAAGAAATGCATGCCCAATGCTGTCGATAAGCACAAACTTAATCTTACCGGCATCCATCTTCTTATCGCTCTTAGATACAGCTACAACATCAGAGGCCTCTATTCCCGTAACGCTCATCGGGAAATCATACAGCTTAAGCATATCAACCGCATCATCTATATCCTCATCCGATATAAGTCCTCTTGCATTGCTTATCTTAAGTGCTGCGAGCATACCAAGTGCAACACATTCTCCATGATACAGGCTGAAATTCATAAGCTTCTCTATTGCATGTCCAAGTGTATGTCCAAAATTAAGCAGTGCCCTGTCACCCTTCTCAGTAGGATCCTTCTCAACGACTTCTCTCTTAATATTGCAGCTTCCCGCAATCATATATTCAAGTGCATCATAATCCAGAGCCTTTATTGCATCTACATTGTCACGAAGCCATCTGTAGTATGCAGAATCCTTAATAAGACCATGCTTTATAATCTCACCGAAGCCGGAATTGAACTGTCTCTTATCCAGCGACTTATGTACAGACATGTTCATATATACAAGCTTAGGCTGATAGAAAGCGCCAACCATATTCTTATATCCTCTGAAATCAACTCCGGTCTTGCCTCCGATACTTGAGTCTACCTGTGCGAGAAGCGACGTAGGTATCTGTATAAATGATATTCCGCGAAGATATGTGGCTGCCGCAAATCCAACAAGATCACCCGTTACGCCGCCACCAAGAGCTGCAAGCATATCCTTACGGTCAAACTTATTCCGTATAAGGAATTCATATACATCCTGTACCGTATTAAGGTTCTTATTGGCCTCTCCCGCTTCAAACGTATATACATATATACTGTTACCTGTCTTCTCAAGTTCTGCCTTCACTGCATCTGCATACAACGGTCCGACATGGCTTTCAGTAATTATACATATGCGCCTGTTCTTAATTCCAAGCTTTTCAACAGCTTCAGCCAGCCTTGAAAAATCCTTTTCAATAACAATATCATATATCGGCTCATCCGCTGTATTGTGTACTGTAATTAATCTGCTCATAATAATCTCCGTTCTGTTAATATGACAAACGGAAATGAGCCATTAAGGTTCATTCCCGTCAATAACTTCTATATGTATAACCTAATTAATAATCAAGATTCTGAGAAGTAACCTTATCTCCAAGTGAAGATGCGAAGTTAATCTCGCTGTTTATAAGGTCTGATAAATCTCCCGAAACACTGACATTAGGAGGTGTAATAATAAATATTCCTCCTGTTATCTTCTGAAGATTGCCTTCCATTGAATAACTTGAACCTGCCGAAAAATCAATAATTCTCTGAGCCACTTCAACTCTGACGCCCTCAAGATTAAGTACAACAGCCTTGCCATCCTTAAGCGTATCTGTAATCTCTCTTGCATCTTCTATAGACTGTGGTCTGATTACACACACCTCAAGCCCGCTTCTTCTTGATGACTGCATAGGAACTACCTTATCCTTGCGTCCTCCGAACCTTGACGATGACTTATCTGTATCATCCGAATCATTAGCTCTTCCATTAAACAGAGATGCTCTTGATGACTTCCTTGGCTCATCATCATAGAAATCATCACCGTCATCGTATGCTTCCTCATCATTCATATCATCATCATAGTAATCGCCGCCGTCTAATCCCAGCTTACCAAGAATCTTATCAAACATTATACATCCTCTTCTTTCATTTATATATTGTAATCGCGATGTCCGAAGATGGCTGTTCCTACACGTACATGTGTAGCCCCCTCTTCAACTGCGACAACATAATCATTAGTCATTCCCATAGACAGAAAATCCATATGAACATTATCTATGTTTTTGGCGTTAATGTCAACAGATAAATCTTTCAATTTTTTAAAATATTGACGATTATCTTCAGGGTTATCTACAAAAGGAGCACTTGTCATAAGACCTTTTATATTAATTCCGGGAAGTTTGCTGATCTGTTCAACGAACTGCCTGACATCCTCTGTATAAAGACCGAACTTTGACTCTTCTTTCGCCACATTAACTTCCACAAGGATATCAACAGCAACATTCTTTTTTACAGCTTCCTTACTGATCTCTTCGGCAAGTCTTACCGAGTCAACAGAGTGGATCATCGCAACATTATCAACGATATATTTAACCTTGTTACGCTGCAGATGGCCTATCATATGCCAGTTTATATCACCCGGAAGAACTTTCTGCTTATCATTCATCTCCTGGACTTTATTTTCTCCAAACTCCCTTATTCCGGCAGCATATATCTGTTCAATGTCACTTACCGGCTTCGTCTTACTTACGGCAATAAGCGTAACATCTTCCGGATTACGTCCTGACCTCTCACATGCCTTTCTTATATTCTCCTGAACCTCATGAAGATTATCAGATAACATTTTATCAGCCTCCTAATAAATCATTTCATTCTCGTTTACATTGGATCCTTCAAGGATTATATGGTCATATACCGATATGCCGTACGATGTTCCCTTTCGGACAATACAATATTCCGAGTTCTGTTCTACAATCTCTATTGTCCTGAATATCGTGTAGCCGGTATTGGCACAGTATACGCCCTGAAGTGCTGCTTTTGTCCCGACAGTATACCTGTCCCGTGAATCAGTCAGCAGAATTGTATCGCCCTGGCCAAAAGAGTTCATGTCAACATAACACATATCGTCCTTTACCGCATATATATCAGCCGCAATGAATTCGGTAACCAGCTCATTGTTTACATAATGTTCACAAAGGAAGCCATATGTGCTTGTGTTACCTCCCGTTGTCATATATGACTTCGGTATCGTATAAAAATCTTTTTCAACAATTGAACTCAGAGGTATCTTAAGTCCGTTAGACGCAGATGCCTGAATCTCTATATCAATAAATCTGTCAGTGGCATACCTTATCATATACTTATCAAGTGAAAACCGCCCAAGAATAATATCATCTTTTTTAACGATGCTAAATGGCACCTCCGCCGTTATGTTGTCTTTTACAAAACGTATCTGAAGACTGTTCCTGCCGTTAAGCTCATATTTGTCGATGTCGCTTTGTGTAAGCTGGATATATATATACCAGTTCTCACTTGTAACCATCTTGTATGCAGGATTACCCGACACAATAATATCCTGCGACTTCAGGTTGTTTTTATTGTATTTGTCCTTTTTGAATGTATCCTTAGTTATGTCATTCTCTGTAAGCGATTCGTATCCGTCAATTGAATATACGACAATTCCGCTTGTGTCTGCATGTATCGTCTGAAATAGATTCTGGCTGCCTGTACTGCTTATAATAGAGTCGAGATTAGACATGATATTCTCATTAATTGACTGAAGCACCGTAGAATTGAGGTCAGCCTTCAGATCATATACAGCACTGAAATTATCTCCCGAATAAGCAGTCTTAAATGAATTAAGCGTAGACTTTATAATCTTAAGATTCTCATCCGATAATGAATTAGAATCAGAATTAGATGCATCTGCAATAAGCTGTGCAACTCTTCCGGTCTCATCCACCGTGTAAACTATATCACCGACTTTAGCCTTAGTTCCTTCTCTCATATAATAATTAACATTGCCATTATATGCAGAATTCATAATCGATTCCTGCCTAACGGCAATGCCAGAGAATACCGTGTTTGCAGTAAGTGTTCCCGTATTAACGACATATGTCTGGACCTTACGTCTTGTCGCATACAGCCATACGAATGCAATCACATATATTAATACAATTATAAATATTATCAGTGCAGCTTTTGGCTTCTTTCTGAACTTCACAACATTGCCATTGCTTCTTGGCTGCCTTGATGCCATACCATACACCATCCCTTACTGATTACTGATATATCTCACGCCACTCCATATCACCTCTGTCGAGAGACTTGATAAGAAGCTCTGCCGTTGCAAGATTAGTTGCAAGCGGAATATTATACATATCACAGAGCGTAAATATATTATTCACATCAGGTTCATGTGACTTAGGTGACGGATCACGTAAGAAAATCACAAGATCTATATGATTATGTTCAATCTCAGAGCAAAGCTGCTGGTCACCGCCAAGATGTCCTGCGAGGAACTTGTGAACGCTAAGATTAGTTGCTTCTTCAATAAGACGCCCTGTTGTTCCCGTTGCAAATAACTGATTCTTGTTGAGGATGCCTCTGTAAGCAATACAAAAATTCTGCATCAGTTTCTTTTTTGAATCATGTGCAATTAGCCCGATATTCATCAGTGTTTTCCTCCATTTTCCACAGGACGGATTAAGCGTCTGTTTTATTATTATTTATTAAAATCAAGTACCGCATCTTCATCAACAGCATTGCGCTGCAATGAGATATTAAGTATAATTCCCATGCATATAGCAAGACTCATAAGTGAACTGAGCCCGTAGCTTATGAATGGCAGCGGCAGACCTGTATTAGGCAGAATCAGTGTTGTAACACCAATATTAATAAAGCTCTGGAATGCAATCCAGGAAGCTGCCCCGCAGCATACAAGCCGTCCTTCAAAATTCCGTGCCCTTACGGCTGCATACAGGCATTCACCTACAATCCAGGACAACAGAAGCACCGTAATAATAGAACCTACGAATCCAAGTTCTTCCCCAATTACCGAGAAGATAAAGTCCGTCTGGGCTTCCGGGATGAGGCCTGCATTCTTGACTGAATTAGGATCATCATTATTAAGTCCCTTACCGGTAAGCTGTCCCGAACCAATAGCACGTACTGAATTCTCCTGCTGATAACGGTCATCCTCGTTCTCCTGGGCATCGGGATTCTTGAATGCAAGAATACGGTCAACCTGATATGGCTTGAGAAGCTTCTGGTTAGGCGTCTGTATATAAACAAACAATGCAAGCACTATAGGAACCATTATCAGCAGCACCGTCAGCACTTTTTTGTAATCAATTCCGGCACAGTACAATACTGAGCATATTATAAGGCAGATAAGCAGTGTCGTTGACAAATCCGGCTGTGCAAATACCATCCCTACGGGAACAATAAGTGAAGCTGCCAATATTCCGAGGAACTTCCAGGTATTAAACCTGTCCTTGAACATCGATATAACTTTTGCCATAAACAATATCAGAAAAAGCTTGGTGAACTCCGAAGGCTGCAATGTAATTCCATCAGCAATCTTAATCCATCTTGTTGCACCTTTTCCATTATGTCCAAACACCAAAACTGCACCGAGCAGCGCTATATTGACTATATATATAAGCCAGAAATACTTAAGTATCCAGTTATAATCAATAAATGATATTATAATCATCACAGCAAAACAGCCCGCTATACCAATTGCTTCTTTCATTGTATAGCTTGGCTTGGCACTGTTGACAAGCAGCAGCCCGAACAGCATCGTTGTAAGGATTGCTGCCGCAAGCCTGAAATTATAATAGCGCAAAGAATATTTCTTAAACATTAAAAATTACTCCGACTTCTGTCCCTGACCCTTCTTCAGGTCTCTGATTGGAATATTAGCATATAATGCAGGAACCGAACCGTTATTATTCTCTGATTCAGTCTGCGTAATCTGTATATCCAGCCCCTCAGCGTCAATGATCATGTACTTTGATATTACTTTGATAATATCATTCTTGATCATTTCCATAACTTCAGGAGAACAATTCGCACGGTCTGAGACAAGCAGGAGCTTAAGTCTGTCCTTAGCTACGTCGCTTGAACTTTTTTTCTTGAATAAATCGAATACACTCATAACTTCTCCTTTATGTATATACAGCTTACTTCTTGAACAATGCCGATATCTTCTGCCATACGCTGCTCTTCTCATTAAGATCAAGCAGAGGAACTTCTTCACCAAGAATTCTGCGGCAGATATTCATATATGCCTGTCCGGCAAGACTCTCATCACCCACAAGAGGTTCACCATTATTAGTTGCAACAACGATATGCTCATCATCAGGAACAGCACCGATAAGGTTAATTGAAAGAATATCAACGACATCATCGATTGACATCATATCGCCTCTTGATACCATATCCATACGGATTCTGTTAACAATAAGGTCTGTTCTCTTCATTGATTCAGCCTCAAGAAGACCTATGATACGGTCGGCATCACGGATTGCAGAGACCTCAGGAGTTGTTACAACAAGTGCACGGTCGGCACCTGCGATTGCATTCTTGAATCCCTGTTCAATACCCGCAGGACAGTCAAGGATGATATAATCAAACTCTTCCCTGAGTTCATCAACGAGCTTCTTCATCTGCTCAGGTGTAACAGCATTCTTATCTCTTGTCTGTGCTGATGGAAGCAGATAAAGGTTCGGGTAGCGCTTATCCTTTATAAGAGCCTGCTTCACACGGCAGTTGCCCTCAACAACATCTACAAGATTATATACTATTCTGTTCTCAAGTCCCATAACAACATCAAGATTACGAAGACCTATATCTGTGTCGATAAGAACTACTTTCTTATTAAGCTTGGCAAGTCCGGTTCCGACATTGGCTGATGTAGTTGTCTTACCAACACCGCCCTTTCCGGATGTAATAACGATAACTTCACTCATTTGGGTTAATCCTCCTGTTTAAATCATATGCGTATGTCTGCAAGGACATCGCGCTCGAGTTTTTCTATGTAAATGTTGCCCTCATCAACGTATGCAATACGCGGTTCATGAATCTTGCTCTTTGCACTATTGCTTCCGTCTGAGCAGCGGGCAATTACATCTCCTATTTTAATCTGCATAGGC
>CAMBEF010000058.1 GCA_945865495.1 uncultured Bacteroides sp.
TTGGTGAATATATGGTAGGAGCGGCAGAAAAGACGATTGACGAGGTCGACCTTGTACTCTGGCTTGTTGAACCGAACTCATTCATCGGTGCAGGCGATGAACATATACTTGAGAAGCTTTCCAAGGTAAAGTCACCGGTTGTACTCGTTATTAATAAGATAGACACGATTAAGAAGGAAGAAGTGCTTCCTGTAATTGCCGAATATAAGAATAAGATGGATTTTGCCGAGATAGTTCCGATATCCGCTTATGACGGAACGGGAACAGATGACCTCGTTGATGTCATTTTCAAATACATGCCTTACGGCCCTATGTTCTATGATGAGGACACGGTTACAGATCAGCCTATGCGTCAGATTGTAGCTGAGATTATCAGGGAGAAGGCACTTCATGCACTTGATGAGGAGGTTCCTCACGGAATTGCGGTTGTGATAGACAGCATGAAGAAGCGTAAGGGTAAGAATATTACTGATATTGATGCAACTATCATATGTGAGAGAGAGTCACATAAGGGCATTATAATAGGTAAGGGCGGCTCAATGCTTAAGAAGATAGGAACCAACGCAAGGTTCGAGATTGAGAAGCTTCTTGAGCAGAAGGTCAACCTTAAGCTGTTTGTAAAGGTTAAGAAAGAATGGCGTGACAGTGATTTCCTTCTTAAGAATTTTGGCTACGATGCCAAGAATGATTTTAAATAATACCGGTATCTGATATGGGAAATATTATAATGGCATCGGGGATGGTACTTTCATCGATGCCTGTTGGTGAATTTGACAGAAGAATAGTACTGCTTACAAAAGAGAGAGGCAAGATTGCAGCATTTGCCAAGGGAGCACGGAGAATGAATTCCCCGCTGATGGGAGTTACACAGCCGTTTGCATTCGGTAAGTTTGAGCTTTATGAGGGAAGAACATCGTATGATATAAGAAGGGCTGACATATCGAATTATTTTACGGAAGTATCAGCTGACCTTGATGCAATATGTTATGCGTGTTATTTTGCTGAGCTTGCCGATTATTACGGCAGGGAGAATCTTGATGCATCGCAGATGCTCAATCTTTTGTATATGACGCTTAGGGCGTTGGCTAACGATAATATACCTGACGAGCTTATCAGATATATATATGAGATAAAGCTTATCAGTATTAATGGGGAATGTCCTAATATGTTTGAATGTGCGGAATGCAGAAAAAGTGAGGGACTGCACTATTTTTCAATGAGCAGGTTCGGCGTCGTATGTGACAGCTGTGTCCATAATACTGTCGGGGAATGTCTTGAGATAACGGAATCCGCGATGTATACGCTACAGTACATTGTGTCATCGGGAATAGAAAAATTATATACATTTACAGTAAGAGAAGATGTCCTGCGGGAGCTTGCCATGGTTGCGGGGCGTATAAGGTCAAGGGTGATTGACAAAAAAATGAAGTCACTTGAGATGCTTGAGATGACAAACAGCGTCAATAACAGTGCTGTTGGGATGCATTAAGGGTTGCAATTTGCTTTTTTTATAAGTATAATAAATTCATTATAAATCGGAAAGCAAGATGGTGATTACATGACGGAGAATAATGTTATTAAAGTTGACGGTAATGAGAATATTATAAGCGACCCGGCCCAGATGCCGCATCATCATGAAGAGGATGAGATATCGCTTGATGCACCGGCGGATTTTACAAGTCCGGATGTGTTGTATGCACAGCTTGTAGACACTATTAAGAAGTATCATCCGTCAACGGACATGTCACAGATTGAAAAAGCATATAAGATTGCCACCAAAGCACATGAGGGGCAGTTCCGTAAGTCGGGTGAACCATATATAATTCACCCTATTTGTGTTGCCATTATTCTTGCTGAACTTGAACTTGACAAGGAATCAATTATTGCCGGACTGCTGCATGATGTTGTTGAAGATACGGTTATGACAACAGATGATATTACAAGAGAGTTCGGAGCTGAAGTTGCATTGCTTGTTGACGGCGTAACTAAGCTGACACAGCTCAATTATGAGCATGATAAGATAGAGATTCAGGCTGAGAATCTCCGTAAGATGTTCCTTGCAATGGCCAAGGATATCAGAGTAATCATGATAAAGCTTGCCGACAGACTTCATAATATGAGAACAATGCAGTACCAGTCACCTGCAAAGCAGATAGAGAAGTCCCGTGAGACTATGGAGATATATGCGCCTATAGCACACAGGCTTGGTATATCCAAGATTAAGGTAGAACTTGATGACCTCTCAATGCAGTATCTTATGCCGGATGTTTATAACGATCTTGTTAAGCAGATTAACATGAACAAAGAGAATCGTGAAGCATTTATCAAGAGCATCATTAAGGAAGTTAAGATGCATATAGAGAATGCCGGTATTGAGGCGGAGATTGACGGACGTGTTAAGCATTTCTTCAGCATATACCGTAAGATGGTCAACCAGAATAAGACACTTGACCAGATATATGACCTGTTTGCCGTAAGAATCAAGGTTGAGACCGTTAAGGACTGTTATGCGGCACTGGGTGTTATTCATGAGATGTATAAGCCTATACCGGGACGTTTTAAGGATTACATCGCAATGCCTAAGGAGAACATGTATCAGTCACTCCATACAACACTGATTGCATCCAACGGACGTCCGTTTGAGATTCAGATAAGAACATATGAGATGCACCGTACGGCTGAATATGGTATTGCGGCACACTGGAAGTATAAGGAAGGCAAGACCGGAGAGACCGGTAACCAGAATGAGGAGGCTAAGCTCAGCTGGCTTCGCCAGATACTTGAGTGGCAGCGTGATATGTCAGATAATAAGGAGTTCCTTTCTTCTATTAAGAATGACCTTAATCTGTTCTCTGACAGTGTATACTGTTTTACTCCGACAGGTGATGTCAAGAACCTTCCGACAGGCTCAACACCGATAGATTTTGCGTACAGCATCCATACCGCCGTAGGTAATAAGATGGTAGGTGCCAGGGTTAACGGCAAGCTTGTTACGATAGATTACCAGATTAAGAACGGCGACAGAATAGAGATTATCACATCACAGAATTCCAAGGGACCGAGCCGTGACTGGCTTAAGATTGTCAAGAGTACACAGGCACGTAATAAGATTAATCAGTGGTTCAAGCAGGAACTCAAGGAAGATAATATATTGCGCGGTAAGGAGCTCATTGACAAATATGTTAAGTCCAAGGGGCTTGTTCTTGCTGACTACACTAAGCCGGAATTCGTAGACAAGTGTCTTGCTAAGTATGGATTTAAGGACTGGGATTCCATGATGGCGTCTGTGGGGCATGGAGCTCTTAAGGAAGGCCAGGTTGTTAATAAGCTTATAGATGAATATGAGAAGAAGCGTAAGTCAGAGATTACAGACAGCGATATAATTAAGTCAATACCTGATGATACGAAGGAGAAGACATCCAAAGGCAGTGCTAAGAATCCTATTATAGTTAAGGGCGTTCATGATGTTGCTGTGCGTTTTTCAAAGTGCTGCAGTCCTGTGCCGGGTGATGAGATTGTTGGCTTTGTTACGAGAGGACGTGGTATATCGATTCACAGAACGGACTGTATCAATATAATTAATCTTCCTGAGCATGAGAGAGCAAGACTTATAGATGCCGAATGGCAGGAGGAAGCTGCATCAAAGGATACCTACAGTGCAGAGATTAATCTCTATGCCATGAACAGGACAGGACTTCTTGTTGATGTATCAAGAGTGCTTACGGAAGCCAATATTGACGTTAAGAACCTTAACTGCCGCGTTAATAAGCATGATAAGGCAACACTCAGCATAGGATTTGACATTCACGGACGCGAGGAACTGCAGAGGATAGTTGACAAGCTGCGCAATATTCCGGGCGTTGACGATATTGAAAGGACAACAGGCTGATATGGCAGGCAATCTGACAGTGAAGAGTAATGTGGTTGGAATGATTGGAACCAACAGTTATCTTCTTATTAACAATACAACAAAGGAAGCAATTATAGTAGATCCCGGAGCTGAGGCAGGCAGAATTGAAAAGTCTGTTAAGGATAACGAAGTTACTCCGGTTGCAATATTGCTTACACACGGACACTTTGACCATATACTTGCGGCTAATGAGCTGCGGGAATTATATGGAATACCTGTATGTGCAGGCAGGGAGGAAGAACAGCTTCTTACAAGCAGTATGTTTAATCTTTCAACAGATTATGACTGCACATGTACGGTTAAGCCGGACAGGCTTTTTGATGATGGTGAGCATGTAACGCTTGCCGGTTTTGATATAGAGGTTATCGCGACTCCGGGGCATACAGGAGGCTGCGTATGTTATTATTTTGCTCAGGAGAGTGTTCTTATAAGCGGTGATACGTTATTCCATAATGCTGTTGGAAGAACAGACCTTCCGACAGGAAGTTCCAAGGCAATAACGCAGTCAGTACACAGACTTATTAAGCAGTTACCTGCTAAGACAAAGGTATATCCGGGACACGGAGCTCCTACAGATATCGGATGGGAGGAAGAGAATAACCCATATTGCTATGATATATCTTAATATAGACGACAGAGAATTTTATGATGATGCAGTTGTGCTTGTGAGGTCATTCTATCCTCGTACTGAGGTAGGAGAATATGACGGACAGAATGTAACTTCTGAGGATATTATAATCAGGCCTGACATACCTGATAAGGAAGGCAGAAGCAAGAGCGAGCTGCATGAAGAATTTAAAACTAATTTATACAAAAAGCTTGAGAAGATGACAGGACGCACGTTACCGTGGGGCAAGCTTACAGGAGTAAGACCAAGTAAGATTGCTGTTAATCTTATAGAGAACAAAATGTCTGATGAAGATATAATAAAGCTTTTTATGACTAAGCATTACGCATCAGAGGCCAAGGCTAAGCTTGCACTTGGTGTTGCACACAAGGAACTCGGACTTCTCGGACAGAGAGATTATATTAACGGATACAGTCTTTATATAGGAATACCATTCTGTCCGACTACATGCCTGTACTGCTCATTTACATCATATTCAATTGACAAATGGCATGACAGGGTTGAAGAGTATCTGTCAGCACTGTTCCGGGAGATGGAATTCGTTGCCGCAAAGCTTAAGAACAGAAGGCTTGATACTATATATTTTGGCGGAGGGACGCCGACTACGCTAAGCGCTGACCAGCTTGACAGGCTTCTCGGACATATGGAGAAGTGCTTTGATATGTCAGATATCGTGGAACTTACGGTGGAAGCAGGAAGACCTGACAGCCTTACGATAGATAAGCTTAAGGTGCTTAAGGCGCATAATGTAGGCCGCATCTCGATTAATCCTCAGACAATGAATCAGGCTACGCTTGACATAATAGGAAGAAAGCATACGGTTGAGCAGGTTAAGGAAGCATTTGCAATGGCACATGAATGTGGGCTTGATAATATTAATGTTGACCTTATTATGGGGCTTCCGGGTGAGGATGAAGCAATGATTCATCATACACTGGATGAAGTTAAGAAGCTTGCACCTACAAGCCTGACTGTACATTCTCTTGCAATTAAGAGGGCTGCAGCTCTTAATATATGGCGCGATAAGTATCAGGCATACGCGCTTAACAATACAGACGAGATAATTGATGCAGCAGCGGCTTGTGCAGCAGATATGGGCATGGAGCCGTATTATATGTACCGCCAGAAGAATATGGCGGGGAATTTTGAGAATGTCGGATATTCGGTTCCGGGGCTTGAATGCATTTACAATATCCTGATAATGGAAGAGAAACAGTCAATAGTTGCACTTGGAGCAGGTGCATCGACCAAGATTGTCATGCCGCAGGATGACGGTTCTATGCGTATCGAAAGAATCGAGAATGTTAAGAGCGTCAGGGACTATATCGAAAGAATAGATGAGATGATTGAACGTAAGAATGGAGATGTGTTCAATTACCTTGTTAATAATTAGAATGCTAAGATGTTTCAGATATAATATTAGCTAATAATGATGCCGCATGTGCGGCAGAATGGAATGGAGGATATTACAAAATGGCAGAATCAATGCAGGGACTTAAGAGAACTAACCGTTGTGCAGAGGTAGGCACTGCTGATATAGGCAGGGAAGTAACGGTTATGGGATGGGTCCAGAAAAGAAGAAATCTCGGAAGTCTTATATTTGTTGACTTAAGGGACAGAAGCGGATTACTTCAGATTCTCTTTGATGAGAATAATATTGGAACGGAAGGATTTGAAAAAGCATCTTCATTAAGAAGTGAATATGTTATTGCCGTAACAGGTAAGATTGCTAAGCGTTCAGGTGCTGTTAATGAGAATCTTAAGACAGGTGATATTGAAGTAATCGCTACAGGTCTTCGTATTCTTTCAGAGGCACAGACACCTCCATTCCCTATTGAGGCTGACTCTAATACTAAGGAAGACTTAAGACTTAAGTACAGATATCTTGATCTTAGAAGACCTGACATTCAGGCTAATATCATGATGAGAAGCCGTGTGGCAACTCTTACAAGAGCATTCCTTGCTAATGAGGGATTCCTTGAGATAGAGACTCCTATGCTTTGCAAGAGTACACCTGAGGGCGCGAGAGATTACCTTGTACCTAGCCGTGTACATCCGGGACACTTTTATGCACTCCCACAGTCACCACAGCTCTATAAGCAGCTTCTTATGTGCTCCGGATATGACCGTTATATGCAGATTGCAAGATGCTTCCGTGATGAGGATCTCCGTGCAGACAGACAGCCTGAGTTCACACAGATAGACATGGAGCTTTCATTTGTTGATATTGATGATGTAATCGATGTTAATGAGAGACTTCTTGCATATCTTTTCAAGGAAGTGCTTAATGTTGATGTACAGCTCCCTATTCAGAGAATGACATGGCAGGAGGCTATGGACAGATTTGGTTCAGATAAGCCTGACCTCAGATTCGAAATGGAGCTTCATGATGTTTCAGATATTGTTAAAGGCTGCGGCTTTGGTGTATTTACAGGAGCACTTGAGAACGGCGGTTCAGTCAGAGGTATCAATGCCAAGGGACAGGGCGCAATGCCTCGTAAGAAGATAGATGCACTTGTGGATTTTGCCAAGGGTTACGGAGCTAAGGGTCTTGCATATATCGCAATTAATGAGGATGGCACATACAAGTCATCATTTGCCAAGTTCATGACAGAGGATGAGATGAAGGCACTTGTAACAGCAATGGAAGGTGAGCCGGGAGATCTTCTCTTATTTGCAGCAGATCGCAATAAGATTGTATGGAATGTACTCGGTGCACTCAGAATAGAGCTTGCAGGCCAGATGGGTCTTCTTGACAAGAATGAATATAAGTTCCTCTGGGTAACAGAGTTCCCTCAGTTTGAGTGGTCGGATGAAGAGAACAGATACGTTGCAATGCATCATCCGTTTACAATGCCTATGGAAGAGGATCTTGACAAGCTTGATACAGATCTTGGCGCGGTACGTGCCAAGGCTTATGATATAGTTCTTAACGGAACAGAGATAGGCGGAGGAAGTGTCAGAATTCATCAGGAGGATGTTCAGGAGAGAATGTTCAGGGCACTTGGATTCACTAATGAGGAGGCTCATGAGAAGTTCGGATTCCTTCTTGATGCATTCAAGTATGGTGTTCCGCCTCATGCAGGACTTGCGTATGGTCTTGACCGTCTTGTAATGCTTATGGCTAAGTGCGACAGCATCAGAGATGTAATTGCATTCCCTAAGGTTAAGGATGCATCATGTCTTATGACAGAAGCACCGGGAACTGTAGATGCAAAGCAGCTTGAGGAACTTTCACTCGATATAGCTGCAGCCGAGCAGGACGATAAGTAAATTATACAACAAAACATAAAATAACAAAATAACATTGCCCATAGCAGAAAGGGGGAATCATTATGAAAAAACTGCAGTCTATACGTTATAAACTTATAGCCGGTTTTATTCTGCCTGTTGTGCTGATTATTATACTCGGAGTTATGTCATATACAACGGCTTCCAAGGCTGTGACATCAAGCTTTGAGGCTTCGGCACAATCTGCAATTCAAAAAACTGCAGAGTACTATGACCTTATGTTCTCAGGAATCAAAGCATCCGCTAACGAACTGGTCAATGACTCTGTTGTTCAGGGGTATTATTCAGGGAGTTATGAGACAAACAGTGTTGAGGAGGCCAATGCATATTCTGACATACGTGCCAAGGTGACATCGGTATCTACAACCAACACACAGATAAAAGGTATATACATATTCGCTAAGAGCGGCAAGGATATATACCTTAACGCCAATTCAATGTCAGGTTCTGAGTATTCCAATATTAAGAATACTGACGAGGCAAAGAAGATAGACAGTGACCGCTCAGTATGGCTTTCAAGCCATAGCTACATTGATTCAAAGTCCAATCTTGATTACGGCGTTTCATATGGAAGACAGGTAATCGGCTCATCAAAAAGAGGTGTCGGTTACATGTTTGTCGATATTGACAAGGAGTATATCGTTAATCCTATATCGAGTGTTGATATCGGTAATAAGAGCATGGTTGCACTTATTGCACCTGATGGCGGCGAGAATGTAGTGATTAAAGATTCTGAGGCTGAAGCTGGCAGGGTGTATTTTGCAGATAAGGATTTTTATACACAGGCGCTTGAATCAGAGAGTGAATCAGGATATTCATATGTAAAGTATGACGGCAAGTCACAGCTTTTTATATATTCAAAGGCCGGCAATGAAGGCTTCATGGTATGTGCACTTGTACCGAGAAGTGTAATTGTTGCACAGGCCGGCGGAATCAAGTTCATAACGATTACAATGATTATTATTGCACTTATAGGTGCGATTATAATCGGCGGAATAATGGCAGCTGATATTGGCAACGTCATTAAGAAGGTTATTGGAGGAACTGACAAGGCAGCCAACGGAGATCTTACGGCTACTGTTAATGTACACAGAAAAGATGAGTTCGGAGATCTTGCTGAAGGTATCAATGATATGATCGGCAATATGAAGCAGCTTATTAATGATACTAAGTCGGTATCTGGCAGGGTTGATGAATCAGCCGCTGTTGTTACGGACAGCGTACATACAATGCTTAGTGCGACAAGAGAGATTACAGATGCCATAAGTGGGATTGAGAAGGGTATAGTCCAGCAGGCAGAAGATTCGGAAAGCTGTATGAAGCAGATGGATGAACTGTCGGATAAGATCAATGTGGTATCTGATAATTCGGAAAAGATAGCAAGAATAGCCGAATCGACACGTGACATAGTAAAGTCGGGACTTGATACAATTGACGTGCTTAATACTAATGTGCATGATACAGTAGGAATTACGACTGAAGTAATCAGCGGTATAGAGCAGCTAGAGACAGCGACAAAGTCAATCGGCAAGATTGTTAATGCAATCAATGATATTGCGGACCAGACCAATCTGCTTTCACTTAATGCCTCTATTGAAGCGGCAAGAGCAGGTGAGGCAGGCAGAGGATTTGCTGTGGTTGCGGATGAGATCCGCAAACTTGCAGACCAGTCTGTTGAATCGGTTAACCAGATAAGGGAGATTGTTGAGGATATCACATCCGGAACAAGACAGACGGTTAATGTTGCAAGAAGAGCTGAGGATGTAGTTGCTGTTCAGGAGAATTCACTTAAGGATGCTGTTGTTGTATTTAATGATATTCAGAGTCATGTAAGGGAGCTTATACAGAGCCTTGAGTATATAACAAACGGAATAACTGATATTGCAACGACAAAGGCAGATTCAATAATGTCAATACAGAATATTTCGGCAGTATCTCAGGAGACAGCAGCGACAGCAGAAGAAGTTACACAGAACGCTGACAAGCAGATGAAAGCAGTTGAGGCACTTAATGCAGCAGCCGAGAAGCTTGGCAAGGATGCACATGAACTTGAAGAGGCAATAGGGCTCTTTAAGGTCGAGTAACATTTGTTAATTGCATTTATCTAATGATGAATGTATATTATATATAATTTAATTTATGGAGGTTATAGGATGTATTCATTTGATGAAGTATCAGGGTTTGATCCTGAACTTGCGAAAGCAATGGATGACGAGCTTACTCGTCAGAGAACACACATCGAGCTTATTGCTTCAGAGAACCTTGTAAGCAAGGCAGTTATGGCAGCAATGGGAAGCCCGCTTACTAACAAGTACGCAGAAGGATATCCGGGAAGACGTTATTATGGCGGATGTGAGTATGTCGATGTTGTTGAGACACTTGCAATCGAGAGAGCTAAGAAGCTGTTCGGATGCGAATATGCCAATGTTCAGCCGCATTCAGGTGCACAGGCTAACTTAGCAGTATTTTTCGCACTTGTAAACCCTGGAGACACTGTAATGGGAATGAGCCTTGATGCGGGCGGACACCTTTCACACGGTTCACCGGTTAATATTTCAGGAAAGTACTTTAATGTTGTTCCTTATGGTGTTAATGAGGAAGGCTTCATCGATTATGACGAGGCAATGAGAATTGCAAAAGAGTGCAGACCAAAGCTTATTGTAGCCGGCGCAAGCGCATATGCAAGAACAATTGATTTCAAGAAATTCAGAGAGATTGCAGATGAAGTTGGCGCATATCTTATGGTAGATATGGCTCATATTGCAGGTCTTGTTGCAGGTGGACAGCATCCAAGCCCAATCCCATATGCAGATGTAGTTACAACAACTACACATAAGACATTAAGAGGCCCTCGTGGCGGTATGATTCTTTGCAAGAGTGCTGAATTTGCCAAGGAGATTAACTTCAATAAGGCGGTATTCCCAGGTATCCAGGGCGGTCCTCTTATGCATGTAATCGCAGCTAAGGCAGTATGCCTCAAGGAAGCATTGGATGACAGCTTCAAGGATTATGCAAAGGGAATCGTTGATAATGCACAGGCACTTGCCAACGGACTTATGAGCAGAGGATTTGACCTTGTATCAGGCGGTACAGACAATCATCTTATGCTTGTTGACCTGAGAAGTAAGAATGTAACAGGTAAGGAAGTTGAGAAGCTTCTTGATGCAGCTAACATTACATGTAATAAGAATGCAATTCCTAATGACCCTGCAAAGCCTAATGTAACAAGCGGTATCCGTCTCGGAACAGCAGCAGTAACAACAAGAGGCTTCAATACAGCAGACATGGATGTCGTTGCTCAGGCAATTGCACTCCTTGTTGATGATGTAGAGAAGAATCGTGACGAGGCTATGGCACTTGTTAAGACTCTTACAGATAAGTATCCTCTTTACGAGTAATATAGAAATTACATAAAGTATAAGAATTATAGAAATTATAGTGATTATAGTGATTATTAGTATCTCAGCCGTGCTTATTTGATTGAGCAGCGGCTGAGATATTTTTTATTATAATACTTTGAATATCAAAATAGTATTGACAAATGATAATCAGACGGCTATAATACAAAACATAATATTTTGAATATCAAAATATATGAAAATTCAGACGCAGACCAATGCGTCTAAGGATTGGAGACTGATGAAATCCAGAATAATAGGAACAGGGAGCAGCTGTCCCGAATATGTCATGACAAATGACATGCTCTCACAGCTGGTTGATACGAATGATGAATGGATACAGACAAGAACCGGAATATGCAGACGGCATATTGCAGACAGGAATGATGATGCTGCATGTCTTAAGCTTGCTGCCGAAGCTTCACAGAAGGCATTGATACGAGCAGGGACGAATGCAGAGGATATAGACATGATACTGTTTGCAACATCAACGCCGGATTCTGTATATCCCAATATGGCATCACTTCTGCAGAGGGAACTCGGTGCAGTTAACGCAGCCGGTTATGACATTAATGCGGCGTGCTCGGGCTTTATATATGCCCTGTCGGCTGCAGATGCATTTATAAGGGCAGGCATGGCTGAGAAGATACTTCTGGTTGGAGCCGAGATTATGTCAAGGCATGTAGACTGGAATGACAGAAGCACATGTGTGTTGTTTGGTGACGGGGCAGGAGCAGTGGTCATTG
>CAMBEF010000059.1 GCA_945865495.1 uncultured Bacteroides sp.
AGTCTGCTGCGTCTGCCATTCCGCCACATCCGCAAGAACATTACACATTCTACCATATAGGAAATTAAAATGCAAGAAAATATTCAGACCATATTTTCCTCCCTCTACCAAAGCGGCGGCAGTACATTATACACCTCATATCCCGCTATTCCCATAATCACACATATAATATATATAACCAGCAGATGTACAGGGTAGAACGCATAGAAGAAATACTTCAGGTTTATGCCTCTGTTTTTATTGTATAATGCTATAGGTATGAATGCTAACGATGCGCTTATCTCCCACGCAAATGATACTGCTCCTGCAATAATCTGTCTCTTCTTATCAAATCTTGTCCAATACAGAATCATAATGCAGACAACTCCTATCGCAGCATAGTCCGTTCTCAGCACATATGATACATACATTCCTGCAATCATAATCAGAAATTCCAGTACAGGCTTAAGTCCAACAGAAATGCGTTCTGATTCTTCCGACATATCACATGCCCACATGCAGATAAGCCCTATAAGTAATGTAAAATACACATTCTGCGCCGATGTATCAACAATTCTGCTGCTTACAAACAGATCAAAAGGTATCTCCGATATGAGTGCAAATACAAAAAGGCGGATGGCATATTTTTTAACATCATGTGTGTGCATAAAGCCTTCCACAAGCAGAAAGCAGAATATTGGGAATGCAAGTCTTCCGGTGTATCTCATGACAGTATATATATTATATATGCTGCCTGAATATATCCCCTGCATTGTGATTATTCTTCCGAGAATTCCTGCGCCAACGTGATCCATAAGCATCGTGATCACAGCTATAATCTTGAGTGTACTGCCGCTTAATCCCTTAAAACTATTCATCTCCGATAATTCCCTTCAGGTGTTGAATATATGCATCCTTAACTTCCTGCGGTGATGCAATGCTCACTCCGCTTCCAAGCCCCACAAGCCATCCAAAGAACTGCTGGCTTACTGTAACCTTAACATGTGCGGTAAAATGTTCTTCATCGTCTTTAAGAACATGTACATCCTTGCCAAATCTGTCAATAATGACGCCGATAAGAGAATTGCTGCATCTGAGCGTCACATTTTTCTCAACGCCGCCAAACATTCCAAAAGTCTTTTTCCCGAACTGTGCCACATCAAAGTTGTCAAAAAACTCCGCACCATTACGCGGTATTTCTGTAATTCTTATATCAATCATCTTATCTACACGATAATGACGTATCTGTGCATTGTCCTCGTCATATCCTACCAGATAGTAATTCTCGTCATCCCACACAAGCGCCCACGGACTTACGTTATATTTTCTTTTGTTGTGGCGCGGCTCAAGCTTTTTCTCAATCGTCCACTCGGTGTACATGAACTTAATCGCCGAATTGGCTGCTATGGCTGTATGTATCTTATCAACATTGTAATATATACTCTCATTCATAGTCTTCGGCCTGTTATTGACATATACCTGACGCTGTAATTGTCCTGCCTCATAATGGCTTGTAAGCCCCTCAAGCTTTTTTATCAGTTCCTGTGACTTCTTAGCTGTGATAAACTTCGACGACTGGACAGAATCCACAAGCAGCTTAAGCTCAGCAATCTCAAACTCTCTCTTGCCAAGATAATATCCTACCGGACGCGTCTTTTTATAAATGATATCCATTCCGTACATCTGAAGACACTCAATATCATCATACATGCTTTTACGTTCAGCATTCACGCCATAACGTGCGAGCTCTTCAATAAGGCTTGGCATTGATATAGGGTGCTTCTCATCTGTTTTTTCATTAAAAATCTTAATCAGATAAAGAAGCTTCATTTTCTGATTTTGTGATTTTGGCATATGCATCTCCCATTCCGGCTTACATTCATTATCATCCGGTTCATTCTAAAAGCTTTTAAGCGGATCACTTCCGTCATCGACAGTATTCTCTATCTTCCTGATTACAACATAATATCCCGCTTTGTCATTAATTTTTACATAGACCCTGTCGCCAGCTTTATGTCCCATGAGGGCACTTCCAAGCGGTGAATCAATACTGATGAGATTCCTGAGGGAATTGCTTCTCACAGTTGTAACAATCTTATATGTATCCTCCTCATCATCCTCCTCAAAATATACCGTAATCGTATTGTTAAGTCCGACCTCGTCATCATTGGATTCATCTGATATAACCTTTGCCGTCTTAATCATTCTTTCCAGATATCTTATTCTGCCCTCATTCTTATTCTTGTCACGCTTCGCCGCATAGTACTCAAAGTTCTCACTAAGGTCGCCCTGCGCACGTGCATCCTTAACCGCTTCAATCGCATCCTTACGGACAACAAGCTTACGGTACTCTATCTCCTCTTCCATCTTCTTAATATCCTTGGCAGTCAGTTCATCATACATATATCCGTCCTCCATTCCGCATACAAATCAATAACCAAAATTCGGACAGGCTCACCAAAGCCTGCCCGAAGCAATTATATATAATAATCTTCAGATTCTGTTACATTGACTTATAAAGCTCTTCATATTCCTTAGCCGACTTGCTCCATGAAAAATCAGCCTGCATTGCACGGTCAACAATCTTATTCCATTCGCGCTTATGACCGTAATACACACTCTTGGCATAATTGAATACTCCAAGCATCTCATGCGCATTGTAGTTAGCAAACGAGAAGCCCGTACCTGTGCCTTCATACTCATTATACGGTGCAACAGTGTCCTTAAGTCCGCCTGTCTCACGTACTATAGGCACCGTTCCGTATCTTAAGCTCATAAGCTGGCTGAGCCCGCACGGTTCAAAGAGTGACGGCATAAGAAACGCATCACATGATGCATATATGCGGTGTGACATCTCTTCAGAATAATAGATGTTGGCAGACACTCTGTTGCCATACTTCCAGTCATAATGACGGAACATATTTTCATACTTTTCTTCACCCGTACCAAGGATTACAAACTGCACATCCTCAGCGCATAGCTGATCCATAACGCACGCAATGAGGTCAAATCCCTTCTGGTCCGTAAGTCTTGAGACAATTCCCACAAGGAACTTATTCCTGTCAACTTCAAGTCCGAGATCTTTCTGAAGTGCAACCTTATTCTTCCACTTCTCCTTGCGGAATGTAACCTGATTGTAATTAGCTGTTATTGCTGTATCCGTCTCAGGATTATACGTCTCATAATCTATACCGTTAACAATTCCCGACAGGACATTGGAACGTGCCCTCATAAGTCCGTCAAGCTTCTCACCATAGAACGGTGTCATAATCTCCTGTGCATATGTAGAACTTACCGTAGTAACACGGTCAGCATATGTGATTCCGCCCTTGAGATAATTAGCATCACCGTAAGCTTCAAGCTTGTCCGATGTAAAATAATACTTGTCGAGTCCGGTAATATCCATTGTCTTCTTAAGGTCCCATACACCCTGGAACTTAAGATTATGTATTGTAATTACAGTCTTTATATTGCTGTAATACTCTCCGCTGTTGAACCTGTCCTTAAGATATACAGGAATAAGCCCTGTCTGCCAGTCATGGCAGTGAATGATATCCGGTTTGAACCCAATTACAGGAATTGCAGATAAAGCCGCCTGACAGAAGAATGCAAACTTCTCAATATCTTCATGTATGTAGCTGTAAGGCTTAGGACCTCCGAAATAGAATTCATTATCTATAAAGTAGAACTTTACGCCCTGATATTCCATCATAAATACTCCAACGTACTGTGAGCGCCATGCAAGATTAATATAAAAATGATCCAGATATGTCATCTGACTCTTATATTCTTCCTTGATGCACACATACTTAGGAAGTATAACTCTTACGTCAAACTCGTCCTTATTAAAATACTTAGGCAGTGAACCGACAACATCCGCAAGTCCTCCTGTCTTGATGAATGGAACTCCTTCTGATGCAATGAACAGAATATTCTTCATGTAAGTATCCCCCTGTCTTAATATTACCAGTATCTTCTGATACCTGTTATTGTCATGATATTTGCTGATGCAACCTTAACGACATCTCCCGGTACGGAAGCATGTATTATCTGGCCTCCTCCGATATATATTGCGACATGTCCCGGATAACATATAATGTCTCCCGGAAGCGCATTGGCAAGATTCGTACCTACATTCTGTCCGCCATATGCCTGCGCCCCGCTTGAACGCGACAGACCGATTCCAAACTGTCCGAACACATATGATGTATATCCCGAACAGTCAAATCCTCCCGGTGCTGCCCCACCGCTTCTGTACGGTGTTCCAAGATATTCGTATGCCTTCCTCACTATCGCTGCGCCAACCGACGTATCGCCTGTTGATACATAAGTACTCTTAACAGAAGAAGCACTTGCTGCAGCACTTCTTGCAGCAGCTGCTGCAACAGCCTTGCTTAACTGTGAATCAAAATCTTTTACTTTCTGTTCAGATTCCTGAATAGTTGTATAGAGAAGTGACTGCTTGTTGGTAAGATCATCCTGTGATGCCTGAAGAGTCTTCTGTTCTTTTTCAAGCTGTGCCTTCTGTTCCCTTATAGATTCAGAAGTACTGACCATCTCGTCAAGCTTGCCCCTGTCGTAATCATACACCTGCTGCATATATTCAGCCTTGTTGAGAACCTGGCTCATATCTTCCGCAGTAACCAGAGTCTCAACAAGTGAAGCACTCTGATCTTCATACATATACTTAATTCGCAGCTTCATGTCCTTGTACTGCTGCTTCTGAGTCTCCTCGGACTGTGCAAGCTGCTTTGAAACTTCATCTATCTTGGCTGCTGATTCAGCCATCTGTGTCTCAAGGTCATCCATCTGTACAAGAAGATATGAAAGTTCATTCTGGAGCTGGTCAACTTCATTCTGTGCCTGCTGCTTCTTCTTGTTAAGATCTGACACGTCATCTGCGAATACTGTCATGACTGTCATGCTTGTTATCAGCATAACTGCCGCTGTTGTCTTAAAAAATTTACGAAACATATTGTATCAATTACCTCTTTAGAAACAATTTTTGCGTCTGTGCGCAAATACGGAATGCACAAAAAATATGTGCCGGCATGCATACTAATGCAGGAAAGCCTGAATACATGCTTATTGGTACATTATAGTATATGTTGCGCAAATATTCAACCTTTCATTTTATGCCATATTCAAGCCTTAACTTATCCGATATGAGAGCAATGAACTCGGAATTAGTCGGCTTTCCTTTTCCGGTATTTATTGTATAACCAAACATTGAATTAAGTGTGTCCGTATTGCCGCGGTTCCATGCAACTTCAATTGCATGCCTGATTGCCCTCTCAACACGGCTTGGTGTTGTCTGGTATTTTTTGGCGATATCAGGATAGAGTATCTTGGTTATACTGTTAATGATGTCACTGTCATTGACAGCCATTATTATTGCATCCCTTAGATACTGATATCCTTTTATATGCGCCGGTATTCCTATGTCATGTATTATGCATGTAACATCATTTTCCATGTTGCCCGTAACAGAATATGAATCCCGCGGCCTGCCGGCCTGCTTCACGGATGGTACACCTGATATCCGGCTCTCTCCCGATATTCCGGTATGTACAGGATGCTTTGGCGCGTTGCCGTTGACTGCCTGCCACAGGTCATGCAGTCTTCTTACAAGAGCATGATTATCAAACGGTTTCATAAGATAATAGTCCGCCCCAAGTCCGAATGCCGACTCCGTCATACTCTCGTGTCCGACAGCACTTATAATTATAAACGCCGGATGTTTTTTGAGCGAAGTATCACGGCTTACCTGTTCCATCACCCCAAGTCCGTCCATCTTTGGCATTATCATATCAAGCAGAACAACATCCGGCTCCTTATCACGTATCATCTCAAGTGTCTGTGCCCCATTTCTCGCTGTACCTACAAGATTAAAATCTTCGTCGTTTTCAATAATGCTGCTTAACATACATACAACCGCATCGTTATCATCCGCAACCGCAATGTTGAGATTCTTCATAAAATTTCCCCCATATCTGATTTTCTGACAACATTGATTATACGTTCTCAAAATGTCTGCTGCAACAAGTGTATAATGCAGTATTCGACAAAACAATTTCCTTTATGTTGTGACATATTGCCAGTTTTTTTAACGCATTGCAGGCACATAATAACACCAAAAGGAGGTTATATTGTCATGCATAATTCATCTTCACGCCTGCATAGAAGCAGGCATTTACTATACAAAGTATTATTTATACTGACAGCCGCCATTTCAGTATATGCTGCCGCATTCACATTATCCGCATCAGTGTCAGACAGACTTCCTGCGACTATATGCCTGCGTGAAAACGAAAGCAAGACAATAGATTTTGACATCCCCATGACAGCCAGCATGGAGATAATGCAGAGTTCATCTGTCAGCAATGTATCTGTCCGGAATGTAAAAGCAGTTAATTTTCATGAACCGGTGTCATTTATTGCCGGTGAGGCCGGTGAATACCACATTAACGTCAAATTGATGGGACTATTTAATATTAAGACCGTCCATGTTAATGTCCTGTCAAAAAGCTCTCTTATTCCATGTGGTTTCCCTGTTGGAATATATCTTAAGACCGACGGAGTACTCATCGCAGGCACAACAGAATTCACAGACATTAATGGTCAGACTGTCATGCCATGTGCCGGCCTTGTAAAAACCGGCGATTATATAGTAAGTGTGAACGATTCAGCCATAACTTCAAAATCAGAATTCATGAGCTGCGTTAATTCATGTAACGGTTCTCCTCTTGTTCTCGGAATAAGGCGCAGTTCGCCTGCAGGCACAGATACCGTATACGTTCAGATTACACCGCAAAAAGATACCAAAGGGGAATATAAGACTGGGATATGGGTAAAAGACGATTCGCAGGGAATAGGCACCCTGACCTATATAGCACCGGACAGCAGCTTTGGTGCACTCGGGCATCCGATAAGTGACCCCGACTCCGGCTGCATGCTTGCAATCAGAAGCGGTGCGCTGTACAATGCAAGGATTCTGTCCATTGCAAAGGGACAGCGTGGTAAACCCGGGGAATTCATCGGTTCAATTAATTACAACGAATCAAACCGTATAGGAAACATTACAGATAACCGCAATAATGGCATATATGGATTTATCGACAGTTCAGATACACTTATATCTCAATACGGATTAAAACAGATGGACATAAGCTTCAAGGAAGATATAGAAAAAGGAGAAGCATTCATACAGACATTTGTATCCGGCAGATGCGAATTATACAGAATAAGCATTGATGATATCAGTTATAATGACAGCAGCAACCGTAACATAACATTCAGTGTTACAGACAAAAACCTTCTTGATATTACCAACGGAATTGTGCAGGGAATGAGCGGCTCGCCAATTATCCAGAACGACCGGATAATCGGCGCCGTCACTCATGTGTTTGTAGACGATTCTACATGCGGATATGGAATATTTATTGAAAATATGCTTAACTAAAGCAGCCGGCACTGCTATCAGCGGTGCACGGCACTCCGCATCTCCCTTGCATTAGCCATGACAGCTTCAGTAAGTTCACTTCCGCCCAGAAGCCTTGCAAGTTCGCACACGCTTTCCTGTTCGTTAAGCCTCTTTATTGTTGTTGTAGTTCTGTTATCGGAAGCGGACTTTTCAATCATAAAATGTGTATCCGCCATAGCTGCAATCTGCGGAAGATGCGTAATACAGATTACCTGGTGCGACGCTGCAATGGAATGCATCTTAACAGCTACCATCTGTGCAGTACGCCCGCTTATTCCGGTATCAATCTCATCAAATATAAGACTGTCAATATCATCTTTTTCTGCCAGTGCAGACTTAATTGCAAGCATGATTCTTGACATCTCGCCGCCAGATGCAATCTTTGCGAGCGGCTTGAGGTCTTCACCCGGATTAGTTGCTATCATAAAGCAGATAGAATCATATCCGTTGGCTGTAACCGATGATCTTCTTGTGAATACAGCTTTAAACCTGCTGTCAAGGAAATTAAGTTCCTTAAGTGCAAGCGCTATGTCCGATTCAAGTCCCAAGGCAGCCTTCTTCCTGCACTCACTGAGACTTCCGCACATCTCATTCAGTATTACAAGTGCTCTGTCAAGTTCAGACTTAAGTTCAGACTTTCTCTCATCAAAGTTCTCATACTCATCAAGCTTTCTTCTGCATTCTTCGCCGTAAGAATTAACTTTTTCAATTGTATTACCATACTTCATCTTAAGTCCGTTAATAAGGTCAAGGCGTTCCCGCGTCTCCTCGTACACAGCTTCGTCAAAATCAAGACTGTCCATGTAAGATGTAAGATCCCTGCCGAAATCCTGTATAAGCGAGTCAATCTCTGCAAGCAGCGTATGCAGGCCTGATGCTTTCCCATCAAGTGCCGCAACCGTCTCCATGCATCTTAAGCTCCGTCCGATGAGCGTTCCTGCCGTATCTTCTTCGCCTTCGTTCATCATCGTATTAATACCTGCAAGCTCACCCATTATCTTCTGGAAATTGCTCATTCTTCTGAATGTGCTCTCAAGCTCTTCATCTTCTCCCGGCTTAAGTGCGGCATCTTCAATCTCCTGCACTTCATGAGCAAGGAAAGCCGTCTCACGGTTTCTCGCTTCATCATCAATATCAAACTCAGCGTATGCTTTTCTGAGTCTGTCATACTCTGCATATGCCGAAGCAAGCTCTGCCTTAATCCTGCGCGCATCATCATCAAGGAACCTGTCAACAAGCTCAAGATGTCTCTCTTCGTCAAGCAGTGACTGATGTTCATGCTGCCCGTGAATATCAATGAGCAGCGATGCCATTTTCCTTACAAATGCAGCAGTGACCGTAACCCCATTGACCTTGATAACGCTTCTTGACGGCATAATCCTGCGTGATATTATGACATCACCTCCGTCACAGTCTTCAACTCCCAGCTCCTTAAGGCACTTTAACCTGTTATCATCATCAACGTGAAATGTAAGCTCTGCGAGTGCATACTCCGCCCCCTTACGGATTATGTCAGCAGATACTTTGCCTCCGAGTGCAGCATTGACCGACCCTATAATAATTGATTTACCTGCACCGGTCTCTCCCGTAAGGATAGTAAGTCCTCCGGTAAGATCAATGTCAGCTTCCTCGATAAGTGCCATATTGCGGACATGAAGATTGACCAGCATTGAATCCCCCCTATCTTTGTATTATGCGTTTTAACTTGTCCATTACTTTGAAAGTATCATCAACAGTGCGAATTGCACACATGATAGTATCGTCTCCGGCGATACATCCTACGATCTCGTTCCAGTCCATTGCATCAAGTGCTGCCGCTACAGCCATTGCCATTCCTGAAACAGTCTTTATGACAAGGATATTCTGGGCCATGTCCATTGAGACAAAGCCCTCCTTAAGAACACGAATGAATTTGTCATTCTTCTGAACGTCAGTTATCGGTGAAGCACTGTATCTTTGCTTTTCACCGTCACTTCCAACCTTGAACAGACGTAACTCCCTTATATCACGTGAAACCGTCGCCTGCGTAACACTGAATCCTGCAAGCTCAAGTTCTTTTGCAAGCTCTTCCTGTGTACATACAGGCTTATTGCGTATTATCTCAAGAATCTTCTGGTGTCTCTCTGACTTCATTACACTCTCCAAATCTATAACATATATAATTAATTATTCATCTTTCTTCTTACAATCTGAAGAAAACTCTGCTTTGTCGTCTTTATAAGGCGCACCTTGTTCTCCAGCTTTGTGATTACAAGCTTATCACCCGTTATCATCTTGCAGAACAGCTCGCCGTCAAATGAAGCCACTCTTTCCTCTTCAAGTCCTTTGTTATCGCTCATCTCAATGACTATTGAATTGTCCGCTCCGAGTACTATACTTCTCTTATTAAGTGTATGCGGGCATATCGGAGTTATCATTATTATCTCGGCATTAGGCTGTACAATAGGACCGCCTGCTGACAGACTATATGCCGTTGAGCCTGTTGCTGTAGATACAATCACACCGTCAGCCGAATAAGAATTGAGATATTCATCGTTGACAAAGACATCAAAATCTATTACACGGAGAATTCCGTTACGGTTAATCGTTATATCATTAAGAGCCGTATTCTCATAGATAAGCTCTCCATTGCGATATACATTGCCCTTGAGCATCATTCTTGTATCAAATTCATACTCGCCGCGTATTATTGCCCCAAGCGCCGTATACAGATCTTCTTTTTCTATATCCGTAAGGAAGCCCAATGTTCCTATGTTAACACCAAGAAGCGGTATATCCCTAAGGTGCAGGTCCCTTGCAGCCTGTATGAGCGTACCATCACCACCAAGGACGATAACACACTCCACATCCTGCGGAATCAGATCCGCATTGGTATAACGGTACTTAGTATATGTAAGATCTTCCGAAGCATCCTGACACGCACAGTTCATTCCGAGACTCTTCAGATAATTCATCACCTCATGGGTAAATGAATAATCAGGATCTTTTGCCTTATTCGTAATAATGTAGAAATTCTTCATTCTTTAACCACCCACAATATATAGCATCATAATCGGGGCTTCTGCCCCGGCATCTATCAGTCTATAAATAATTTACAACACTTCATGTGCTTTTTCAACTATTTCATCAATGTTAATAATGTCCGGTGCATCATACACACCATCCATATGTTTCTGAAGGTGCATAAGATACTCAATATTACCCTCAGGTCCCTTCACAGGTGAAAAGTCAAGATTAAGCACTTCATAATGATTATCAATCGCAAACTGCATCACGCGTTCAATAACCTCCCTGTGAACAGCTTTGTCACGCACAACACCATGCTTTCCGACCTGCTCACGCCCCGCCTCAAACTGCGGCTTTATAAGACATACCACCTGTCCGTCATCAGTAAGAAGATTATATACAGGCACAAGTACTTTTGTAAGAGAGATAAATGATACATCTATGCTTGCAAACCTGATTCTGTCTGCAATATCATCAGGCGTGACATATCTTATATTGGTCTTTTCCATGACAACAACGCGTTCGTCCTGACGGAGCTTCCATGCAAGCTGTCCGTTGCCTACATCAACAGAATATACCTTAACGGCACCATTCTGCAACATGCAGTCTGTGAAGCCACCCGTAGATGAGCCGACATCCATGCATACCTTGCCTTCAAGCGTAACATCAAAATTATTCATCGCCTTCTCAAGCTTAAGTCCTCCGCGGCTTACATATCTGAGTGTGCTGCCTCTTACCTCAATGGATACACTCTCATCAAACTTCTGACCGCATTTGTCCTCTTTGCTGCCGTCAACATAGACTATGCCTGACATAATAATAGCCTGCGCCTTGCTTCTTGTCTCGCTTAAGCCTCTGTTAACCATAAGTACGTCTAATCTTTCTTTCATCGCAAAACCTCATATCATATATCTTATATCTTCAGCTTCATCCGTTATTCTTCATATCTGCTATAGTTTCCATAATCCTGTCAAACACAGCCTCAGCATCAATTCCTGCTTCATGCTTAAGAATATCAACATTGCCATGTTCTATATAATCATCAGGAAGCGCAATACCCAATGTTCTTATATTAAGGCCATTCATCTGTGTATATCTGCTTACTGCCTCTCCGAACCCGCCTGTATATACATTCTCTTCCAGAGTAACAAGCAGCTCATGCTCATCAGCAATATCACATATCATATCTTC
>CAMBEF010000060.1 GCA_945865495.1 uncultured Bacteroides sp.
TCTATCTTAGGTGTATTTGTTGTTGCTATGAGCCTGTCCTGGGAATCACGGTATACGAACACTGTCAGTGCGTCACCAATCTCAACATCTGCAGGCACCTGCTTAACAGGAAGAAGAACTTTCTCTTCCTTAGTTCCCAGATATACACCAAAATCTGTTCTGCTTACAATATTCAAGCACTGCTTCTTACCAATCTGAATCATCTACGCCTCCGCAAATTCAACCAATGCATATGTCTTGTTAAGTCCATCACGCAAATCAATCTGTATCCTGCCGTCATCTGTCCAGCCAATATAAGGATATATCTTATCGCCGTATACAGCCGGCATCTTATAATCCACACGGATCATCGCCGTCACAAAATCATCAGGCAGATATTCCTGTGAAATCTGAATATACCATGCATTATTAACATGATAGTTCGTATCAAGCTGGTACTTCGTAACATAGAAGCCACCGCACTCATCGTAATGTGATGCCGGCTTTATCTTACGCGGTTCATAATCCATGCCCTCATACTTAGGTTCTATCGGATATGCATCAACAAGTCTGCCTTCTGCCCTTGCAGGCTTACCTGATGCAGTATCAACATATACCCAGAGCGAATCCGCGCATGCAAGCACCTCACCCGCAGCATCTTTCATAATAAAATTACGATGTCCAAGAAATCTTTCAAATGAATATGCCCATGTTCCCGTTGTTACACTCTCCCCAAACTTCGGCAGTCTTTTTATGTCTATCTGCCAATATGACAAAAGCCATCCGCGTCCGGCCTTAATAAGCTCATCAACACCAACTCCAAGTGATTGTGACTGGCAATTGGAGCAATCCTGAAAATGATTAACAAGTCCGAATACAGACAGCTTTTCGTCAGGGGCTATCTCACTGTATCTTATGATGTCATTCACTGAGTACAATACCGTGTGCCTCCTTATATTATATTCACAATTAGCGGAGACGGTGGGATTCGAACCCACGTACCCGTATGGGTAACCGCATTTCGAGTGCGGCTCGTTATGACCACTTCGATACGTCTCCATATTAGCGCATAATTCACACTAAATAAATCCTGCTAAAAAAATATCCCCCACTAAATTATGCGGGGGATTATGAGCTGGGCTTGAGGGACTCGAACCCCCAGAATGCTGGAATCAGAATCCAGTGCCTTACCATTTGGCGAAAGCCCAATACATAGCAACAAAACGTATTATACGACATGCTTTTTGAAATTGCAAGCCTTTTTTGAAATTTTTTTGATTTTTTTCAAAAAAGGCTTTTTAATTAGTTGTCATTAAAATTACGTACTACTTTTCTTACCGTACCGTCTTCATCTGTTCCAAGTCCTTTAGGCGACTTTACAAAGAACTGATACTGCGAAAGAACACTGTCACGCTTCATGTCTGATAATGCTTTTTCCACATCAAGGTCTTCCAGCTTGCTGCTTGCCCCAATAAGATTGTAATCATTATCCCTCTTAAAGTCAAATATAAGATTATGCACATTCTCATTACCGGCAGCCCGCCTGCTGTCATCAGAAGCATTAAGGTCAGTGCCTGCAAGCCCAGTACCGATATCCTGACTGAGTCTGCCTGCAGCATCATCTGTCTTAACAGAAACACTTCCATCAGCATTATCCAATCTTCCATAGACATTATATCCGGCCTGCTCAATTCTCATAACGCTTCCTCCTTTCTGAATATCACAGCTTAAACAGCGTTAATCATTTGTAAAATACTTATCGACATTTTTTGTCATAACTTTATATGTGTATTACAAAAAATACAAAATTATCTCCATGCAGCATCAAGAAGCTTCTTTGTATACTCTTCTCTTGGGTGCGCAAAAATCTCTTCTGTGCTTCCGCTCTCTATTATGCTTCCCGACTTCATAACCATAACGCGATCGCACATCTGGCTTATTACATTCATATCATGTGATATAAATATATATGAAAGCCCCATTTTTTCCTGCATCTTAAGCATAAGCTCCATTATCTGTGCCTGGATTGTAACATCAAGTGCCGACACCGGTTCATCAGCTATAACAAGCTCCGGTTCCGTTATAAGCGCCTGCCCTATGCTCACTCTCTGTCGCTGTCCTCCTGACAGTTCCCCCGGATATCTGTCATTATACCCTTCCATGTCTATCATCTTAAGCATATCATTAACACGCCTTTGACGCTCCTGTGCCGATCTGACACCGGCAGCCCTGAGAGGTTCCTCAAGGAGCCATCCTATGGTATATGATGGATTGAGTGATGAATACGGGTCCTGAAATATCATTCTGGCGCTTGTGCTTTTGCGCTCAATATTGCCACGGACATCGGGATTCACGCCAAGAAGTGCCTTGGACAGGGATGTTTTACCGCATCCGCTCTCTCCCACAAGGCCAAGCACTTCAACTTTATATACATCAAAGCTTACGTCATCAACCGCTTTCATAAGCGTCTGTCTGTCAAAAACACCTTTTCTCTTGTTCTTGTAATATGCACTCAGGCCTGACACACTCATTACTTTATCTCTCTTTGCATCTCTGCTGCTTCCCACAATGTTATTATCTGCATGATGCTTTCTTCCTGTGCGTCTTCCCGGCACCGCCTCTATAAGCTTCTTAGTATACTCATGTGAAGGCTCATCCATCACACGGGCGGCCTCGCCCTGCTCAACTATAGCTCCATCCTTCATTACTGCTATCCTGTCGCAGAAATGTCTTGCCAGTTCAAGGTCATGTGTTATGAAAAGTATGGACATCTTCTGTCCGCCTTCTCTTTCTTTCAGTTCGGTGAGCATATCAAGAATCTGCTTCTGTACAGTAACGTCCAACGCTGTTGTAGGCTCATCTGCAATAAGCAGCTTCGGTCTGAGAAGCATTGCCATTGCAATCATCGCTCTCTGCCTCATTCCGCCGGAAAGTTCATGCGGGTAGCTGTCAAATACTCGCTGGGAATCATTAAGCCCTACGCTCTTAAGTACTTCAAGGACTTTATTTTTGGCTTCATCCTTAAGATATTTATCCGAATGAACCGCAAACACTTCCATAAGCTGCTTTCCAACCTTCATCGTCGGATTAAGCGATGTCATCGGCTCCTGAAAAATCATTGATATATCCCTGCCACGCAGATTCCTCATCTCCTGTGCACTCTTTGCAAGCAGATTCTCGGAATCAAGCAGTATCTCCCCTGACATCACCTCTGCTGTGTGTGGAAGAAGTCCCATAATTCCAAGTGCCGTCATTGACTTGCCGGAACCCGACTCGCCCACAAGTCCCACTACTTCTCCGTCACCTATCTCAAGCGTAAGAGAGTCCACTATTATCTTTTCTTTTATCCCAACTGAAAAATTATTAATCTGAAGCATGGTTATCTCCTGTTATTACGCTGTATTCCTTCACCGATAAGTGAAAATCCAAGTACAAATAAAACTATTGTAAGTCCCGGAAAAACTGCATACCATGGCGCTTTGAACAGATATCCCTGGGCATCCGAAAGCATTTTGCCGAGGCTGGCATCAGGCGGCTGTACTCCTATTCCAAGATAGCTTAAGCCTGACTCAGCCAGTATCGCATTGTTGAAACCTACCGTGACCGCCACAAGGAATGTCGACATTATATTAGGCAGTATATGCACGAACATAATCCTTATCCTGCTCACTCCCATAAGCCTTGCATTAGTTATGTAATCCGCATTGCGGCATCTCATATACTCGCTTCTTACCACACGCACAAAGCTCGGTATAAATACGATTGAAAGCGCTATTATAACATTCCGGCTCCCCGTTCCCAGTATACTTACAACTACAAGTGCCATCAGGATACTCGGAAAGCTGTTCAGCGCATCATTAATTCTCATAATCACTTCATCAACAATTCCGCCGAAATATCCGGTAAGTGCGCCTATCACAAGGCCTGCCGTTCCACTTACAAGCACAACAAGGACTCCGACCATAACTGTTGTTCCGAGTCCTTTCATAACACGCGACAGTATATCTCTTCCAAAATTATCCGTACCCATCAGATGCGCCAGACTTGGCGCTGCAAACTTCTCCGAGGCCGACATTGCCGTTGTTGAATACGGTGTCCAGAACATTCCTATAATTCCGAGCAGCACAAAAAATCCGGTTATTATAAGACCGGCTGTAAGATACCCGTTCATCCGGATTCTTTTTGTTCGTCCTTTTGCTGTGTTATCAGTCTTCATTGCTCCTCATCCTTGGGTCTACAATTCCATAAACAATATCAACAATATAATAAACTACCATAACAGCAACTGCTATGTACAGAATAAGTGTCTGGACAACCGGAAAATCTCTTGTAGATATTGAACTCACAAGCAGCCTTCCTATTCCCGGAACGCTGAACACCTGCTCAACCACTATACTTCCTGCAACTATCTCAGCTATTACAGTTCCCATAAATGTTATTACCGGAATTATCGCATTGCGAAGGATATGTCTCCACATGATTCTTCTGTCCGTACATCCCTTGCTTTTTGCAGTACGCACATAATCAAGTCCTCCCTGCTCAAGAATCGCATTGCGAAGGAATCTTGCCGCCATTGCAGACTTAGGTACTGCCATTGCAAATGCCGGGAATATCAGATATCCGAAAAAGCCCGCAACACTGTCATGGTAACTTACATACTGCCCCGGCGTAAACATTCTGAGTATTATTCCAAAGAAAAAAATTATGAGTATACCCAGAAAGAATGACGGCACCGCCATCGCTCCCTGCGTAATAATTCCAAATACGGCATCAAGCGTCCTGCTCTTACAGCCTGCCCAGACAATTCCGATAAAGAAGCCCAGTATCACAGTCATTATCAGTGAAAGCACTGCTAATGTAAGTGTTACCGGCAGCTTATCTCCAATCAGTCTGGATACACTCATCATTTCATTCATGTTCTCTGCATAGCGGTAGCTGCGTCCAAAATCTCCATGCGCAACTCCCTTTATCCATGCTGCATATCTTACGGGAATCGGCTTATCAAGTCCAAGCTGCTGTCTGAGCGCCTCCTCGCGTTCAGGTGTAGCCTCCGTTCCAAGCATATTGGCAACCGCATCTCCCGGTATAATCTGAAACACAAAAAAGGTGGCAATTGAAATCATAAATAAAGTTATAATGAGAGTTAATGTCTTTTTGGCAAAATATTTCATTCAATCAGCCTCCTTTCATGTATTTCGGTATTTTATGTGTTGTGGTTATTTATGTGTTGTATGTGAGTGACGCCGCGAAGGAACGGCAAGGCAACGCAGGCGCGCTTGCGCTTGTTAGAGCTGGCAGCGGTACATAATGCGGCAGAATACGCCGCATAAGTACCGGCCGCTCTAAAATGCCCGCTTATGCTCTTGCCGCTCCTTCGCGGCTGGGCTGCCCCCCCCAGCGCGACTACATGACATCACGGTCTCGCATGTAAGCTCCTCATTACATATAGTGCCACATTGCAGCCAATATAACCCCCCTTAAAATACTTGTGGTGCGGGCGGTTGGCTGGCGTCCTGCACAGCAGCAGCCCGCGCATATTACGAGCCGGACGCTTTGCAGCCATCGGCACTTAGGCGCCGTACTGTGGCGCCTTACGTGTCCGCTATGGCTGCATCGCAGCGAAAGCGTGTCCGGCGACAATATGCGTGGGCTGCTGCGTTCCTCCTGATGCGTTTCTACCATGCCATCACACCTAGATGCACTTTATGGCACCCCACTTACTTCTTAATGTAATACACCGTACTCATATCCTGTACATAAACCGGATAGAATTTGTAGCCTGCAAGGTCCTTGTTCTTGGCAACGAGCAGTGCCGCTGCCTGAATGAATACGCTTCCTTCCTTCTCGGCAAGAATCTGCTGAAGCTTTGCATACTTTTCTTTTCTCACGTTATCATCAAGTGATGCCTGCGCCTCTGCGTAGGCCTTATCATACTCTGCATCACTGAAATTCACAAAGTTCTTTGAATATCCCGATGTAAATCTCACAAGAAGACTTGATGGTGTGAGATCCGCTGTAAGTGCACATATTGTAGCCTGATAATCCCTGTTGGTATATACGTCACTAAGCCATGAGCTCCACTCTATTCCTTCAATCCTGGCATTGATTCCCGTTGCCTTAAGCTGCTCTGCGACAACCTGCGCAGTCTCCATATGGAATGTGTAATTGGAAGGAACCTTTATTGTCATGTCGAATCCGTTAGGATAACCTGCCTCAGCAAGAAGCTGCTTCGCTCTGTTCACATTGTATGAATTGTATGAATTAGTATCAACATAATAATCTTTAAGTGTCGGAAGCATTGCTGAGTTTATTACAGCACTCTTGCCGCCCGCAACAAACTGGTTAATCTCATCCTTATTCAGTGCACATGCTACTGCCTGACGGACCTTCTCGTTGTCAAACGGCGCTGCTGCATTGTTAAGGAAAAGTGCCTGTGCAACGTCAGATATTGCATATTCAATATCATAAGTACTCTTAAGTTCTTCTGCCTGTGAATCTGTAAGATATGGATACATATCAATCGATCCGCCCTTGAGCTCAAGCAGTGCCGTATCTGTGCCGGATACAATCTTGAATTTAACTTCATCAAGATACGGAAGTCCGTTCTGCCAGTAATCCTCATTCTTTGTAAGAATTATGCTCTCCTGCGGTGTATAAGAAACGAATTTGAATGGGCCTGTTCCTACAGGCTTGCCTGCATCAGCCTGAGTGCCGTCAGCAGGCTTTGGTATGATTGCAGCAGTAAAGTTGTATATCATTTCCGTATCCGCAGATGCGAGAGTGACTTCAACCGTCCTGTCATCCACTATGTTAACAGCACTTATCTTCTTAAGTGCCGTAATCAGCGCATTGCCGTCAAGTAATCCACTGGCTCTGTCAAGTGAATACTTTACATCTTCTGCGGTCACTGCATTTCCGTTATGAAACTTAATGCCGTCCCTGATTGTAAATGTGTATACAAGTCCATCATCCGATACCTTGTAATCACTTGCCACTGCCTTGATAAGATTGCCATTCTCGTCAGGCTTTACAAGCCCTTCAAAAATGTTAAATAATATCTCCTTGGTTCCTGCCGCTGTTGCTTTGTGTGGGTCAAGACTGTCGATATCCTGTTGTATTCCTACAACTACAGAACCGCCATATGTCGGTTCCTTAGAGGAAGCATCTGACTGATCAGAAGAATCTCCCTTCTTGTCGCCTGAGCATCCGCTTAGTGCAACAGAAAGTGCCATAACAAGCGTCAATACAAAAGCCAGTAATCTTTTACTTCTTTTCATTGTTCTCTCCTTTAATTCAGCTATATTACTTTCTCTCATTATTCAATTGCCAAGGTCATTGTATACAATGTATGATTCTTTTACAAGTTTTATTTTTAGTACATCGTGTTACTTTTCAACCATTTTCTCATTCTGCTTCTCTTCTGCGAGTGCTTCCTCCGAACGCTGCGGAAGCCCTTCCATGTAGAGCATGTCACATGCTGCTGACATTGCATAGCAGTAGTATATGGCACATATTACAAGCACCGCCTGCACAAGGATAGCAACAATGCTTCCCGCTGATATAAAGTTAAGTATGATGTAATATGCAAATATAAATACGCCGAACACGCCCCATGTAAGCTTAAAATTACGCGCCACAGCACTCTTATCCTGCATCTTGGCTTCAAGTGCAATACCCTCCGTAAAATAATACGTGAAATATATAAAGAATATTGTCATAACGCCCATCATAAACAGGTCTGCATTTGCCTGGGCCACGCCAAGGCTTACGCAGTGTACTGCCTGCACTGCTACTGCTGCGATAAGTCCTTTTATTGAAGTACTTTTACATTTTTTAAAAATATTATTGCGCACTGCAATGTGTGAAATTCCAATAAGTATAATGATGTACGCCAGCACATCCGAGAATATATCAATCTTTGCCCCTGCAACTGTTATGTCAAACTCCAATGCAAGCAGGATAATTCCTGCCAATATAAGCATTATGTCCTTCTTCTTAAAATTCATTACTCTTCTCCCTGCTCTTTTTGTTCATCAGCGGCAGCCGGTCCGGCTGTCTCCTGTCCGCTGCTGTCATCTGCCGCATCCGTGGCTTCCTGCTCCGCCTCTTTCTTCTCATCAGCCGTTCCTGCCGCAAGCCTGTCCCAGATGTCATCTACATCCTCAGGCACTTCATATGTATCGGGAATAAATTCCTCCTTAGGCATATACTGCTTAAAAATCTTGGCGAGCACATATGTCTGCACATACGCTATAAGACCGATAAACAGGAATATGAATACCGGGTAGCTTATTATTGCATATACAAGAAGTCCGGTTGCTATAAGCATTACTATTGTCTGAGGAAGATGCTTCATAGCCATAAGAAGCGAATTAAACAGCGTATTCTTTACCGTGTTCCTGAACTGTGCAAGAAGCGGAAAAAGATATATAAGCGATGCCGCAGCAAGTATTGCAAGACCTATGTTAAGGAACATAAGAATCTGTCCCATCATGCTTCCCTCATAAGTCCATCTGTAACAGGTTACTATATTAAGACCAAGTACGGCTATTATCGCCGCAACAATAAGCTCTATGACAAATCCCTGCTTAAAATTAGCCTTGAATGATTTCCAGAAGTCACGCCAGATATATCCTTCTTCACCTCTTGCTTCCTTAAGCGCCACATAGTACATGGCTGTAAGTGCCGGGCCTATCGTCACTACAGGTATTGAGAATACCAGCACAAGAAAATTCAGAATTATAAAATCAGCGACCTTCGTCATCACTTTAAAAAACGGACTGTCCAGTCCAAAAAACTTACCCATATTATCTCCATTCCTAAATTCATAACATTCTGTTTTTCATTATACGCATTAATATACAAAAAATCAAAGAAGTTTTGTATAATCTTTATTAACTTTTTCTAAAAGCCTGTCATATACACTTATCTGTATGTTATAATGACCTTTATCGTGCAGACAGTTATTTTAATTTGTGAATTATGAAAGGATTATATATTTATGGTTGACGGCAAATCACTCAAAGAAGATATGAATGAAGAAAAAGAACGCCTGTCCAGGATGACATGGGAACAGAAGAAAGAACATATATGGGAATATTACAAGATTCCGATAATAGCTGTGGCTGTGCTTATCGCGGCAGTTATAGGAATTGTATACATGTTCCGTCTTAATGATTATGAAAATGTATTATACACCGTAGTAACTGATGGCGGAATACAGGGGATGGATAAAAAAGAAGACCGTCTCACTACTGAATTCACTGAATATCTTGGAATTGACGGTAAAAAGGAACGTGTATATTTTGATAATAATTACACTCTGACATACACCAACTCAGTTGACCAGGATCCTTATATCAGTGCAGAGAAGATTATGACCCAGATTGCAACCGGCAGTATAGATGCCCTTATAACTGACAAATCCAATCTTCGCGGATTTTCAACAACTGACGAGTCTGCATTTATTGACCTTACAACATGCCTTACAGACGAGGAATTCAATAAGGTAAGTGATTACGTGATTTATTATAAGCTGTCCGATGGAACTGAACTTCCGGTAGCTCTTGACCTTACAGCAACCAAACTTGTAAAAGATATGGGGCTTTCAGTAAAGAACCCATGCTTTGCAATCGTAAGGTCATCAACACATATCGATAACGCGACTGCTTTTATCAGATATGCATTTGACCTTGACTGATACTGCACTCCACAGATGGTGGTTTATCGTGTCCGGTTTCTGTATTTGTAATAAAGATTCAGGTTGTCGTGCCTGTTAGTTGCATACAGCCTGAATCCAAGCTTTGAAGCAAGTCTCTTGGACGGCTTGTTGTCGCGTGTAGTACACAACGCCACCTTTTCAAGATTAAGGCCATCCTCGGCAAATGCATATTCAAGTATCGCCTCGCACATCTCTGTTGCATACCCTCTTCTCCAGAATGGCGATCCAACCATATAGCCAAGTTCGACCTGCGTCTGTCCGTCAATCTGCCTGTTTTCAAGTCCTATTCTTCCTACAAGCCTGCCTGTAGAATTCTCAAATATAAGCCACAGACCGTATCCATAAAACCCATACATATTTTTAATATAATCTTTTGTAAATTCAACTTCACGTTCATATTCATACAGCGGTTCAACAAACTCTGTCATTCCCGGATACGCATACAATTCGTAAAGCTTCGGAAGGTCTTCAACCGTAATCTCCCTTGCCGTAAGCCTTGAAGTATAAAACATCGTAAGCGGAAGGTCATTATATCTTGCCCATACCGTATCAAGGAATCTGTCCGTCACCGCCCACTCGTCAAGAGCCACATAGCGCGCATCTCCATGGTAATCTTCGCCATATCCGAAATAAGGTATATTATACTCCTCATAATATCCGTCATACTCTTCATCATCCTGACATCCCGTAACCAGAAGCACCTGTCGCACCCCGTCATCATCAGATGCCCCCGCCCGGCTGCCTATTGGATTGCAGGAATTAATATTATCATAAAATACAACGTCCCACTGCGTCAGTTCTCTCCTGATTGCATACACCTGCCGTACCGGTATGCTGTCCTTTAATATTATCAGCTCTTTATTCATCTGTTCTCTCCATTGCCTTGAGAAATTCCGTCATTGTATATGTAAGATGCTTTTTCTTGTTATATACAAGATAATAGCTTCTTCTGAAGATATCGTCCTCAAGCTTAACTGTCTTAAGGCACAATGTCTTTTCAAGTTTTTTTACTATACTCAGCGGGAGCACCGTAAATCCAAGTCCTCCGTCCGCAAGCTCCGCAAGCGCAAGTGTGCTTGTACTCTCCATGATTATATTCATGCCATATCCATGTCTTGCAAACACGCCTTCCACACAGCTTCTAAGACCGCTCCCCTCTTCGCGCAGCAGAAGCGGCTTTTCCGCAAGCTCTCCAACTGTCATACTGTCTTTGTAATAAGCATACGGTGAGCAGACAATCACCATGTCATCCGTATCAAATATCCTTGAGTTTCTTGAAGCACTGTCCTTTACATTATCCAGAATTGCAAAATCTATCTGGTTGTCGGCAAGCTTCTGCTCTATTGTCTCCGTGTTATGCACAAGTACATTAAGATTGATATCAGGTATTCTTGCGCGTGCCTTCCTTATAACATCCGGAAGCAGCGTTTCGGCTACTGATATATTCACACCTATTCTGCATTTTGTAAATACTTTTCCTTCCCGCAAAAGTATTGTCATATCATCATACTGGTCAAGCATCGTGTCGGTATACTGCCGCAGCATCGTTCCAGCCTCGGTAAGGTATATCTTTCTGTTAATTCTGTCAAACAGTCTTGTCTGATAAAATGCTTCCAGCTCACGTATAGCCATGCTGACCGAAGGCTGGGTTACATTAAGCCTGTCCGCCGCTGCAGTTATGCTTCCGCAGTCGCATACCGCCCTGAAAATCTGTAAATGTCTTAACGTCATGTCTGCTCCATTCCATGCGCAGTAATCCTGCGTCAATACATAAGTAAAAGCTTATGTTTTTTATATTAACATATGTATTGTTTTATGACAAATCTGTAAATATAATTGTTACAGCCGGTTAAGGGAGATGAAATCCATGAAAAAAATCACAACACTTTTTATTACATTTTTAAAGATAGGAGCATTCACTTTTGGTGGCGGATACGCTATGGTAGCCCTTCTTGAAT
>CAMBEF010000061.1 GCA_945865495.1 uncultured Bacteroides sp.
CACTATTGAGACGTTTGAGGGGGTATGTACAGAGAAAAAGATTACCTTCAAGCTTACATTTTCATCAAGGCAGCTCATGGTTCACGCAGATATGGAGAAGATTCAGCAGGTTGTATACAATCTTGTTGACAATGCCGTAAAGTTCAGCCATCCGGATTCATTTATTGCAATCTCAACAACCACGAAGAACGGACGTGCATTTATCTCTGTGAAGGATAATGGCATCGGTATTCCAAAGGACGACCTCAAGAAAATCTGGGAGCGTTTCTATAAGACAGATAATTCCCGCGGACGCGACAAAAAAGGCTCAGGCCTTGGACTTGCCATCGTCCGTGAGATTATACAGACCCACGGTGAACGTATTGACGTCATAAGTACCGAGGGTGTTGGAACCGAATTTGTATTTTCTCTTAAGACTCCTAAATCTACTTCTTCATCTTAGGATTGCAGATGAGGCTGCACAGATATCCGAATATCAGTGCAGCACTGCAGCCAACGGCTCCTGCCGTGAATCCACCCTTAAAGAGCCCCAATGCTCCGTCATTGTCAACTGCTTCTTTAACACCCTTCCACAATACATTGCCAAACCCAAGCAGCGGTACAGTTGCCCCTGCACCCGCCCAGTCTGCGAATGGCTGATACAGTCCTACTGCACCAAGCACTGCACCGGCGCACACCAGAAGCACCATAATGCGGCCCGGCATAAGCTTCGTCTTTTCCATAAGCACCTGAACCGCCGCACATATAAATCCGCCAACAATAAAAGCTATTACATATTTTCCCATTTTTACACCGTCTCCATTCCGCAGGCACAAATAGCTGTCCCGCTTTTCACACATGCTCCAGCACAATTCCATGCGCAATACCGGGAACTGATTTGCCCTCATTAAAACTTGTCGGAGACATCAGTGCTCCCGTCGGCACAAACAATACACGTCCAAGCTTTCCCTGTTCTATCATCGGAAGTATCTTTGCACACAGCGTTACCGCTGAACAGCCGCATCCGCTGCCGCCGGCATGCGTATCCTGTTTATCACCGTCGAATATCTCTATTCCGCAATCAGAATATCTGTCCTCTATGTGTATTCCCTTACGTTCAAGCAGATCGAGTATTATAGTCCTGCCAACAAGCCCAAGGTCCCCCGTTATTATCAGGTCATAATAGTCATCCCCTGCTCCGAAGTCTGACATATTCTGCGCAATTAGCTCAGCTGCCGCAGGTGCCATGCAGGCCCCCATATTCATGCTGTCCTTTACTCCGTAATCTACTATCTTACCTGTTGTTATGCCGGCAACTCTTATATGCGCCCTCTTTCCGCTTCCGTCATGCATACTGTCGTCCTCACTTAAGACAACACTTCCGCATCCCGTAACAGTCCATGTTGCCGCAAGTGGTCTCTGGTTGCCGTATTCAAGAGGAAAGCGGAACTGTTTCTCGGCACTTGCAAAATGACTTGACGCAAGCGCCATAGCTTTCGGTGCATATCCGGCAGCAACGCTCATTGACGCAAGTGCCATTGTTTCTCCCATTGTCGAACATGCACCATACACACCGAACAACGGAATCTGCAGATCCATTATTCCGTATGAAGTTGCAATAAGCTGCCCTAAGAGATCCCCCGCGAATATATATCTGATATCATCTGCTGTAAGTCCTGATTTATCAAGCAGTGTCTGCGCCGTAAGCTTCTGCATATGGCTCTCAGCCTCCTCCCATGTCTGCATACCAAACATGGCATCTTCGCTTATTGTATCTATATAGCCGCCAAGAGGACCCTCACCTTCCTTTTTCCCCGCAGTACATGCATATCCTATAACATATGGCGTGTTGTCAAATTCGATACTCTGTTTTCCCTTTATCATAGACTGCCTCATTTCACCTTAATTTAAATAATACTTCCGTAATTAGTATGGATATCAGAGCATAAATTTATACCAAAAACGGATTTTTCGCTCTATTGATATCGCTGTCTCATTTGTGATATACTATATTGTAAAATTTTATGTGCATATAATTACTGAGCACAGAAAAGAGGTACTATCATGAAATACAATACAAAAGGTGTCTGCTCACGTTCAATCACATTTGACGTAAAAGACAATAAAGTTACCGGAGTACAGTTTGAAGGCGGATGTTCAGGTAATACACAGGGTGTCGCAAGACTTGTTGAAGGTATGGATATTGATGAAGCCATTAAGCGTATGAAAGGCATCAGATGCGGATTCAAGTCAACATCATGTCCTGACCAGCTTGCACTTGCACTCCTTGAATATAAGGACGGAATCGGAAAGGCAGAATAATCATGAAGCGAATCGTATTGACCGGCGGCGGAACTGCCGGACATGTTACACCTAATATTGCACTTATTCCAAGTCTTAAGGATGCCGGTTATGACATCTGCTACATAGGCTCCTATGACGGAATAGAGAAGAAGCTTATTACAGATCTCGGAATAACATATTACGGAATAGATACAGGCAAATTAAGACGTTACAAGAGCCTTAAGAACTTAAGTGACCCATTCCATGTAATCCACGGATATAGTGAAAGTTCATCACTTATGAAAAAGCTGAAGCCTGATATTGTCTTTTCAAAGGGAGGATATGTGTCCGTGCCGGTCGTTCTCGCAGCTGCAGCACACCATATACCGGTTATAAGTCATGAATCGGATATGACTCCGGGTCTGGCTAACAGAATCACTGCCAAGTCTGCAAGTAAGATATGCTGTAATTTCCCTGAGACTGTCAAGCTGCTTCCTGCTGACAAAGCAGTTCTTACAGGTACGCCTATAAGACAGGAACTTCTCAGCGGCAACAAGCTTGCAGGGCTTAATTTCTGTGGTTTTACAACAGCTAAGCCCGTCCTTCTTGTGACAGGAGGAAGCACCGGCGCAGTTCATGTCAACAATGCTATACGTGCCATACTTCCCGAACTTCTCAAGACCTATCAGGTATGCCATCTGTGCGGTGCCGGCAAAACTGACGAGAGCCTTAAGAATCTTAACGGTTATGTGCAGTTTGAGTACGTTAACAAAGAGATGCGTGATCTGTTTGCAATGAGTGATATTGTTGTGTCGAGAGCAGGTGCCAATGCTATCTGCGAGCTGCTGGCATTAAGAAAGCCTAACCTTCTGATTCCGCTTTCAGCCAATGCAAGCCGCGGCGATCAGATTCTGAACGCCAACTCCTTCAAACAGCAGGGATACAGCAGTGTTATAGAAGAAGAGAATATTACCAGCGAGAGTCTTCTCAAAGCTATTAATGACCTCTATGCAAGACGTGACCAATATATCGGTGCAATGAGCGTAAGCCGTCAGAATGATGCTATTCCGATTATTATGGAACTCATTAATTCTACTGCCAGATAACCAATTAAATATTATTAAATACACTGATAAACAAAAATGCATCAACCGCCGGTACAGTCAGAGATATGCCCTGACCAACATCATGCAGCTGATGCATTTGTCATTTATCTTTGTTAATTATTTGATTGAATTATATGAAAACGCTGTTCAAGGCTGTTATTCATCCTGTGAACAATCCGCCGTTCTTCTGATAGTATCAACAGCCATCTTAACCTTCTCAACACACTCAAGGTTATCATTACTCATATTCTTGACCTGATCGGCACTCGCCGTGACTTCCTCAGTAACTGCCGAAAGCTGTGAGATATTCTCAACAATTCTGTCATTAGACTTGGAAAGCTCTGCTATGTGGCTGTCAACGTCCTTAATGTGGCTCCTGAGTTCTTCCATGTTATTGCTTAATTCTTTAAATGCCTCTCCAGCCGCATATATCTTCTGACTTTGAATATCACTTGCCTCAATAGAGCCATTAATGTAATTGACAACATCCTGCGAATTATCATTAAGCTCTGATGTTATTCTCGTAATCTCTTCAGTAGAATTCTTGGTCTGCTCCGCAAGCTGTCTTATCTGTTCCGCAACAACCGCAAAACCGCGTCCGGCCTCTCCTGCCCTTGCACTTTCTATAGATGCATTAAGCGCAAGCAGATTAGTCTGGCCTGATATATTAAGAATCATACCCGCAATCTGTTCAACTTCTGCCGTCTTATTCTGAAACTTGGTCATGGATTCAGTTACTGCCTTATTAGTCTCTGCTATTCTGGCTGACTGTTCCTCCAGCTCCTCAATCACTTTAATGTTACTCTGCACACTCTCTGATGAACTGTCGGCTATGCTGACCATTTCTACAGACTTATTCTCAGTCTGTGCAATTGCCTCCTGAATATGGGCAGTCATAGTATTCTGTTCTTCTATACTTTTTGCTGTTGAATAAGCAGCATCAGATATCTCATTCATACTGCTTGCAACGGACTTTGTACTTGTAACAAGCTCATCCATAAGCTGTGTACTTTTGGCTGTCTCATTCTGGACAGTCTTCGATGTATTCAGCACATTATCAAGTATGGTTTTTACACGTTCCTGCTCGTCTTTGGCCGCACCAAGTGCATCACTATTGAATGCAATCGATATCTTTCCGGCAAAATATATTCCGACAATTACAGATAATTCAAGCATGGTCTGGCAGAATGCATTGACATCAACCGCACTGACGCCATGTAACGCCTGTACAACAAGCACGATTATGTATGAAATGATGGCACCTATCGTCGTATAGAGCATTCTTCTCTTCCTATAATACGGAATCTGTAATATAAGAATGCCAAAAAGCATATACTGAATAAATGTTGCATCCGTCTGTAATCCTATAAGAATGTATATAATATATACTTCTATTGCAGCTGCGATACTCAGATACGAATTAGACTTATTCTTCACATTAATAATAACATTAATGATGCTTGCAACGACTATGACAGCCGTTATACCATACACAAGAGACTGGCTAATCCCCATATTGGCAGCCTTAAGCCACAGATAAACCAATACTACCACAGCCATAATGGATATTGACAGTATTGTAAAATGGTTAAGTCTCCTGTATCTCTCATTCATGTCATTATATTTATAATCCACATTATCCATTAAAGTTACCCTCCGGTTACATTAAGTTTATTCTAACTATAATTATAGCCTTGTATTGATTTTAATGTCAATAACAGCCATGTAAAAATGTTGCAATAATTTTCTGATTTTATTTATCAAAAGTTTCCCTGCCATACATAATTCCCCAGTAAAAAAGGGCACCGGGATTATTCCCGGCACCCCATCACTGAGTATGCGCTGAAATCACATAACCATCACATGTTCAATTAACCTTCAATCGAAACGTACTTCTTCTGTTCAACTGCCGGCTTAGCTTCCTTCTTAGGCACGAACAGCTTAAGAATACCATGCTTGAACTCGCCCTTTACATCTTCCTCAGTAATCTCATCGCCAACATAGAACGATCTCTCGCATGCACCTGCGTAACGTTCACGGCGGATGTACTTACCTGACTTCTTCTCCTGCTCATCCTTGTCAAGGCCCTTAGCAGCTGAAACTGTCATATATCCATTATCGAGAGAAACCTTAACTTCATCCTTCGTGAAGCCCGGAAGGTCAATCTCAAGTTCATATCCTTCATCTGTTTCCTTGATATCCGTCTTCATAACATTCTTTGCGTGATGTCCGTAAAGCTTCTTCTCAACATTCACGAATGGTGCATCATTATAAAATGAAAAATCATTCATAAAATCATCAAACAAATCTTCTCCAAAAATACTAGGCATTAACATAAGTCATCGCTCCTTTTCTAATATATGTCCACATTCTGTGAACATCTCATGCATGTTACCTTGTTTCTTGGAACCGGGATGTTATGGGAACTCATAGGGCTTTACTTCATGTCCTCCTTTTGTTCTCTTCCTTCGTTCTGGCTATGTTATAGCACTAATTATTAGCACTGTCAATAGGTGAGTGCTAATTTTTTAAAAATTTTTTCTTCTCTTATACTTTTACTTTCATGGTTAATATTTTCTTCTAATAACCGCAGCCCAATTCAGTCAGTACCATAAATAAAAGCAACATCCGTATTGAGGGGTCACCTCATATTCCTACAGATGTTGCTTTTATTAAATATTTTATTCCATCAGACCATATATACACTTACATGCGTCTTTTATAATCTTACTATCTGAGATATGCACTCATATCTACATTGCCGCCGATTCCGTTAACAGCTCCGTCGCTTCTGAACTGCCACATATCATATCTTCCGCCATATGTTGTCTCATCAATGTCTGCATACTGTGCTACCCATATCTGCGCATATGATACAATGCTTCCTGCGTTAATGTAGTTATTGAACCATGACTTACTTGCATATACCATAGGTGTTCTTCCTGCACTTGCTACAGTCTCACAGAACGCATTTATAACTGCTGTTCTCTCACCGGCTGAGAGGTAATTGCCTCGGCCCTGCTCACCGCCGCCTCCGGCCCACTCAACATCAATTGCAAGCGGAAGATTAAGTCCGTTCATTGCTGCTTCCTGAACAATAAAGCTGGCTTCCTCTACAGCTTCAGCCGTATTGACTGCCTGTGTTACAAAGTACGCACCTACATTAAGTCCTGCTGCCCTTGCGCCGCTTACATTCTGGTCGAATCTGCTGTCCTTGACAATACGTCCCGTTCCCCAGCCTCGATATCCGACACGGACAATTACATTATCTATACCTGATGCTCTGACTGCACTCCAGTTGATATTGCCATTATATGTTGAGACATCGATTACAAGAGTTGAACTGAGTGCCCCGCTTGCATTGAAATAATAGTTAAGTCCGTCTATCCAATGCCATCCGGTGAATGCTACTCCGTTATTAAGATACATCATGCTTCCGCCGTCAGCATACCAGCCGTCCAATACCTGCTTTGTCTCTTCTTCTGTTACCACACTGAGTTCAACAACCTGGAATCTTCTCTGTGCCTGAGCTGTAGATTGTGCCTGTGTTGTCGTCTGCGCCTGTGTTGTTGTCTGCGCCTGAGTTGTCGTCTGCGCCTGCGTTGTCGTCTGTGCCTGTGTTGTTGTCTGCGCCTTTGTTGTCTCCTGTGCCTTGGTTGTCTCCTGCGCCTTAGTTGTCGTCTCCGCCTGTGTTGTCTCCTGTGGCTTAGTTGATGACTGATTCTGTGTCTGTCCCTGTGTTGCCGCAGCCCTCGATGAAGATGTAAGTCTTACCTCTGCCATATCCGAGAGCATATTAAGCTCTGAGGCATCTGCAGTCTTATCAACTTCAACAAGAAGCTTTGAAACAACATCGTACTCGCCATCCGTTATCTTGTATGTGGATTTTTCATATACATATCCTGTAATTGAAGAACCACCGTCAAGGCTTATCGTCTGTCTGTTGTCATCGTTAATATAAGACTCTACATCCGAATAATTGTAATATGTATCTGTGTTGTTAGCCGTGTATACAATCTCATCACCATTTTTCTTAAACTTTGTAATAGTAATGATTTTCTTACCACTTGTTACTGATGGCTTTGTAACGGCCGGAAGCGTTGTTGCTGATACTGCCGTTGGCTGCTGTGCCTCAGCTTCCCTTACTGCCTGCGGATCTTCCTTCTCGGTATCTGCATTCTGCTCGACAACCTGCTCCATGATGTTATCAATAACTTCATATTTAACTACAGTAGCCTCCGTTGCATCAGGAACTTCAAATCCTGCTTCGGCCTGAACGAGAAGCGTATATGTGCCGGCATCAAGATTCTTTATCACAACCTCGCCGTTCTTGTCTTCATCCTTGTAGGACTTGGCACCTTCCTCAAGTGCATCAATTGCCGCCTTGGTCTGGGCTGCCTGGGTCTGTGCCGCCTTAGTCGCCCCTGTTGTTGCTGCCTGCGTAGTTGCCTGAGTTGCCAGCTCCTTCTGCTTTTCAAGGATCTTGTCTACCTTCTCTTTATTGTCATCAAGACTTCCCGAGAAAAGCTTAACAACAAAATCATGTCCTTCCAGCGCTGAACCCGACTCATCAAGTATCTTCGCCGTGATTGAGGACTCGTCCGCAACTGCCTCAAGCTTCATTCCCTGAAGCGGCATAGGATGTGTTGCCTCCTCAGTCTCAACGACTGCCTGTGCCACAACCGGTGATGTCTGCGGTGATGCCGCCTTTTTATTAGTATTGCGTATAGTAAGTACAACGGCTGTTCCCGCTGCAACAGCAACAATAACAGCTGCTACACCGGCAGCTATTGCATATTTGCCTTTTGTAAATGCTGCAATACGTCCGCCAACATGTCCAAGGAGCTCAATTACACCCTTAGACTCATCCTCATCATCATCATTGTCTTCATCGGAATCATCATTATCTTCATCTACTTCCTGAAGCTCGAGTTCGAATACTCCGTCATTGCCGCTCTGACTGTTATCGTCATCATCGTCCTCATCATACATTGCTATATAATCATCATCTGAATCATCCATGAGAAGTATATCTTCATCTTCTTCATCCTCTGTATCATCTTCATCATATTCAGCAAGAATATCTTCGACATCCTCTAATGCATCTGACAGATTCTGTGTCTCATCAAGGCTTATGTCCTCGATATCCAGCAAATCATCATCGTTCTTCTTCATTTTCCCTCTTCCCTTAATATCCTGACATCCAATATTTACCGTAGTGGATTATATCACTATTATCCAATAAAATCCACCCCTGCACTACATTTAATACGTGGTAAGATCTGCCAGGGTTGCATCCGTAAACTTAATAAGTGTCTGCGGATTGATTATTATCTGCATGCCGCGTACACCTGCGCTCACGGCCATCTCATCAAAAAGCTCACATGTCTCATCAATAAATGTAGGAAACTTTTTCTTCATACCTATAGGCGAACATCCGCCCCTTATATATCCCGTCACACCAAGCAGATCCTTCATCGGAATCATCTCCGCATGCTTATTGCCTGATGCCCTGGCAACCTTTTTGAGGTCAAGTTCCTGATCTACAGGCAGGCAGCACACAAAATATCCTATCTTGTCACCATGCAGGACAAGCGTCTTAAATACCTGCTCAGGCGGCTGCCCCAGCTGCGCTGCGACATGCACCCCCGACAGGTCGTTCTCATCCACCTCATACTCCTTAACATCATACTCAATCCCTGCTGCATCCAACTGCCTCATGGCATTAGTCTTATGATTTTTCATTACTGCTCCTATCTTTTCAGTCTGTAGAGGACTTCCTCAAAGCACACTCCGTCCGTCTCAGGAATATCATATTCCATTGACTTAAGTATGCATTCCTTTATAAATTCAGATGCTTTTCTTACTGACTTTTCAAGAGGTACCCCATTTACAGCATCTGCACATATTATTGATGCAAATATATCACCTGTTCCGCATCTTGTAGTACCTACAAGCTTAGAACGAAGCCTCCTTGCATTAACACTTCCGTCGGCATTTTCCTCATATACATAATTGGAAATATAACTGCTTCCCTGCCTGATTCCCGTTATAACTATCTTCTTCGGGCCAAGCTGCGCTATCATTCCTGCCAGTTCACGAAGCTGTGCGTCCGTATACTTCTCCCTGTATTCGGTTCCCGTAAGCATACACGCTTCCGTAACATTAGGTGTCACAATATCTGCCTTGCTGACAAGCCGCCTCATATCCTTGCACATATCTTCTGTATATGTTGAATATGCATTGCCTCCGTCCCCCATAACAGGGTCAACTATTACTGTTGTTCTCTCCGTCCTGAAATCGTCTATAAAACGTCTTACAATATCAATCTGCCTGTGTGACCCCAGAAATCCGGTATAAATTCCTTCAAACTCAAGACCAAGCTTCTTCCACTCATCAATATACGGCTGCATCTTATCAGTGTAATCATCAAAGAAATAACTGTCATATCCTGAATGATTGGAGAATACGGATGTAATAACAGGACAGCACTGGACTCCCATATATGAAATTATCGGAAGCAGCACCGTAGTTGAACATCTTCCAAATCCTGACAGGTCATTGACCGCAGCCACCTTTTTCTGATTATTGTGTCCCATATCTCTCATTACTTCTTCCTCAGATTACCGAACTTCGGCATCCTCTCATATGTGTAACCCTTGAGATCTTTACTGAGCATCGAACCAAGCTTTTCCTTATCAATTCTTAACACAATATATGCAAATGCAGCAAACATGACTACTTTGATTACAAATGGTACAACAGCCTGTGCAGTTGTTGTGTAATTAGTTGAATTAAATGTAAACGGAATAAGCATTACAAAATTAATAACCGCAGTAATTGCATACCATCTGCTGTCAAGCTTTCCATCCGCAACTCCGCTGCATATCATCATAAGGCCTATATTCATGATCATATCCATACTGAGACTGATTCCCATAAGCAGCCATACAACCGGTGGCACATGAATCAGCGGTGATATCGTAGACACATACAGGTCTACGGCTGCATCTGCCGACAGCCCCGTATTAAGAAGAAGCTCCTCAAGTCCCGCATGGTTAATTGACGATGCAAGCACACTCATAGTCATAATCGTTGTTATTCCATATACTGCGCCGTCACCGGCACCAAGCCCCAGACCCGCGATGAATACATCTCCCGGCCCCTTATATCTGCCCTTAATTATGTTGGCAACACATATTCTTGCAATCGTGTAGAACAGTGTCATGACAAGTGATGTCATACATATCTCCATGCCTCCTGCCATTCCGTCAGGTCTTGCGAAGTCCGGAAGTATACTTATGACAAAATTGCTTCCCATAAATATAAATATTACATATCCCAGCACACCTGCTATAAGCGGCACTATCTTAGCTTTGTAACGTATGAAAATTACAAACATCAGTACAAGGAATACCGACAGTATAACCATACCTCCTGCATTTATAAGGGATGCCGTGCTGTCCGGCACCGTCTGTGACATGTCAATCATCGATAAATCAAAACCATCATTCATAAAACATCCTCCATGACTGCGCATACATGTACGCAACTTAAACCTCATCTGCGTGTACAAATGTACAACGCAATACATCTATTATAAATAACCATGACTGATTTTGCAATGCATTTAGACATTACAAAAGGACCGCCGCATATGCAGCAGTCCTCATGTACATAATCTTCGTTGTGTAACAATATATCTCTTCTAAATAAATTATATATATATTTTATCAGAAAAAGGCACACTGTAAAACTTCTTTGATTATAACTTTGTTACGTTAGTAGCCTGTGGTCCCTTAGCGCCATTAACTACGTCGAACTCTACCTCAGCGCCCTCGTCAAGTGACTTGAAGCCTTCCATGTTAAGTCCTGAGTAGTGAACGAATACATCGTTACCTGACTCGTCTGAGATGAAGCCGTAACCCTTCTGGTTGTTGAACCACTTTACTGTACCTTTCATTCCAAGTACCTCCGAATAAAAATAAAAATAATGAGGTTGAATTGTGAACAAATCATGTCCTTCAACCTCTTGTATCGTACCATATTCGCTATTTTGTGTCAAACAAAATTTAATCAATTCTTCATAGTTTTTTAACATTCTTAACGAGCTCTTCAAGGGCTTCAAGGCTCTCTATAAAGTTGACCTGATTGCGCAGCATTGATGAATTAGGAAAGCCCGCCGTGTACCATGCAAAATGCTTCCTCATCTCTCTTATTCCGGTGTACTCGCCCTTACATTCCACCAGTAATCTGGCATGCCTGAG
>CAMBEF010000062.1 GCA_945865495.1 uncultured Bacteroides sp.
CTCATGCACCAGCATGCATCTGTTGATCTTGGTTTCTTAAACATTCTGTGCCTCCATAGCTTCTATTATAGTAGGAAGGAACTGCTTCTTGCGTGATACAATTCCGTCAAGCATCACACTTGTCTCTCCCGGTTCCGCATTAAATGCATCCTTAAGCAGTTCTCCCGCATTCCTGCCCGCAAATACTATCTCAGATGATTCCTTCATTATATTAGTCAGCATAAAGAATACCATCTGAAGATTATTGTCTTTCATCACCTCCGGAAGTTCGGATATTACCCTTCCCTTAAGTTCATCAAACTCACTTCCGTTAACTGAGTTAATCTGACCTATTCCAATCATTACATCATCTATCTTGAACTTTTTAAAATCCTGATAGCATATTTCCTTAGTTGTCTTTGACATCAGGTTGCTTCCCGCCTTAAACATTGCATGTGCAAATGTCTCGATATCAATTCCGGCAATTGCCGCAAGCTCCGATGCCGCCTTCCGGTCAGGCTCAGTACATGTCGGTGAACGGTACATAAGCGTATCTGATATAATTGCCGCACATAAAAGCCCCGCCGTTGTTGCATCAGGCTTAAGACCATGCTCATTATACATCTGATATATAATTGTCGCGGTACAGCCAAGCGGCTGATTCCTGAAAAATACCGGATTCATGGTCTCAATAGTTCCAAGCCTGTGATGGTCGATAATCTCAAGAATCTCTGCATCCTCAATTCCATATACCGCCTGGCTCTTCTCATTATGGTCCACAAGAATAAGCTTCTTCTTATTGGCTTTCATGAGTGTACGGCGCGATATCAGACCTACATAATTGCCCGTATTGCTGTCAAGCACCGCAAAATCACGATATCTGAGCTTAGCCATAACATCCTGGATATCAGCAATAAAATCTCTCGTATTAAATGTAACAAGCCCTGTTGTTCTCATAAAGTAGCTGATTGGCATACTCTGGTTGATAAGACGTGCCGCAGTGTATGTATCATGCGGTGTTGTTATTATCATGCAGTCATGTTCTGCTGCAAGCCTGCTTATTGTAAGCGCCACCTCTGCTCCTTCACATACGACTATACAGCCTGCATCCATCTCTATCGCCGATAACTGTGACTCATATCTGTTGCCGAGTATAACTATGTCTCCCGGCTCTATGTAATTCTCCATAAGATCAGGACTTGCTGCCGCAATAAGAACCTTTCCCTTATCAAACACAGTATTCATGCTGCCTACAAGCAGGTCCCCATCAAGTGTATCAACTATATTAGAGCATGATGTCTTAGCTGCCGCAAGAATATTACTGTCATACACATCCATGTACGATTCCGCAATATCACCTATTGTTATAAGGCCTTCGAGCTTATCTTCCGATGTTATCGGCAGCGTATACAGATTATCCTTGCGCATCATATTCCATGCCTGCTTAAGAGATATGTTACGGTCAACGCCCGGGACTCTTCTTATCTCTACATCCTGTACCTGGGTTCTCACATCCTTTATATATTCAGGTTTTTTGACCTTAAAGTAATCAAGTACAAACTGTGTCTCCTCATTAAGATGTCCGGCTCTCTTCGCCTCATAGCATTCACAGCTCACAGAATCATCATTACCTGTGCTGCCTCCACCTGTGATATCATTGCCTGCATTGGTAACAACAGCATTTTTGAGCTTGGCATATGCAATAGCCGAGCATATAGAATCAGTATCCGGATTCTTGTGTCCTATTATTGTTATCTTTTTTCTTTCCTCAATGTTCATATTCAACTCTTTCCTGCCTATACTGCATGGCATACCGGATTTGTGCCAAAGCACAAATACAAAAATTCCTGATAGTCTGTTATAGAGTATACACCAGAACTATCAGGAATTCCAATCTTTAATCGATATTAATTTCTAAATATGACAATCTGCGTCATATCTGTCTCGCCATTAGCCCTCATGAAATCCATCATTCTCTTGATTGATTCATCGAACTTCTTATAAGCTTCAAGTGTCTTATTAAAGTACTCGATTGCAAGTTCCATATTACCGGCATCCTTGGCCTTCCATGATTCACTTGCATTATTATGTATATTTATATGACACTGTACCATATCCTTGAACTGTGAAGATGAAGTAATCTTAGTGTCCGTAACTGACTGCGCCCACTTACCGAACTTACATGCATTCGGTCCTGTAGGATTATTGAGCTGTGTAAGCTTCAATGCCTCAAAGCCTACTGCATTATTGTACACACGCCATGTAAGAATGAAATGGTCTATTGAGAATATCTTCATTCTGTCAAGCAGCGTAACATTCGAGAATCCTCTGAACATATCACTTCTGAGAGTATCTATGTACTTTCCGATCTTAAATATATGCTCACCTGTGGTATGGCAATCCTGTGAAAGTACTGAATAGCTGTCCGTAATCTGACCGATAACTTCACTTAACTCCTTGGTAAATGCTGACTGCTTATCTATTGCATGATAGATACTGTCGACCTCATCCGTTACATCATTCATCTGTGATTCCATTGCATTAATGTTAGCAATTGAATCTTCAACTCTCTTATTACCGTCCTCGAGCTTCTTAGTGGTTGCATCCATGCTTGTTGCAAGCTCTGCAATGCTTGTCTGTAATTCACCCACATACTTGACTACATCATCCGCTGATGCAGATGTACTGTTGGAAAGTTCTCTTACCTGATCGGCAACAACTGCAAATCCCTTACCGGCTTCGCCTGCTCTTGCAGCCTCAATTGATGCGTTAAGTGCAAGAAGATTACTCTGGCTTGCAACTTTCTTAACCATATCGATAATCTCACTGATCTTGGTAATCTTCTCCTGAAAATCCTGAATCTGAAGGTTGATATTGTTAATCTCTTCCGTGGAATCCTTAACTACCTTGGCACTTACTCTCATGCCCTCGGCACTGTCATTGGTTGCCTGAAGTACATTGTGTGAACTGCTTCTTATATGTTCAATCGAGTTAGTAATATCATTGATAGAATTCTCAAGATTAACACTTGATTCCTGCATCTCTTTAATCGTTACAGTCTGTGATTCGACCTGATCCAGCATGTTCTTGACGTATGAGTTATCACCTATTGACTGCATCGCTTCATTGGCACGCATTACAAAATTATTATTACTCTTTCTGAATGCATCAAGTACACTATTAAGTTTTTCTCCAACAGCTTCATCCGCAAATGCGCTTGTGTCTATCGGATCGAAGTTTCCTTCTATAACCTTATCCATAGACTCAAGAAGAAGCTTAAGGTCGCTATCGGATTCTATTCTTTCCTTCTTATGACCAAACATAACCATTCCTCCCAAATAAGATAATTAAGCCCTGAATACACTTCTCCCATTTTTAGACATTTTACCACAAAATATACATAAATATCAACCGATTTTGCACATATTGTACATACAATTACGGATTATTTATTCTCCGAAAACTGCTTTATAATCAGCCTGGAACTTGGCAATTCCTGCATCTGTAAGAGGATGATGAACCATCTGCTCTATTACCTTGTAAGGAACAGTTGCTATATCAGCTCCTGCAAGTGCGCAGTCTGTTATATGTATTGGGTTGCGGATGCTTGCACAGATAATCTCTGTTGTTATGTCATAGTTGGCAAATATATCCGTAATGTCCTGAATAAGTCCTATTCCCGGCTGTGATATGTCATCAAGTCTTCCGAGGAACGGTGATACATATGCTGCTCCTGCCCTTGCTGCAAGGAGTGCCTGATTAGCCGAGAATATAAGTGTTACGTTAACCTTTATTCCTTCTGAAGCAAGCACCTTCGTTGCCTTAAGGCCCTCAACAGTCATAGGAATCTTTACTACCATATTCGGATGGATTGCCGCAATCTCGCGTCCCTCTTTAATCATTCCTTCTGCATCAACTGTAGTTGCCTTAACCTCACCGCTTATAGGGCCATCAACAATTGAAGCAATCTCAGATATTACTTCTTTAAAATCTCTTCCCTCTTTTGCAATTAATGACGGGTTGGTTGTAACTCCGCAGATAACTCCCATGTCATTAGCCTTCTTAATATCTTCTACATTAGCCGTATCAATAAAAAATCTCATAATAACCTCCATTCCGCAGGCACAAAGTGCCGGAGGAATCGCGAGCCAAATGTCAGATTTGGCTCTGCGATAAATGCTATTTGTGGCGCCTGTAGCACAAATAGCTGTGTGAAAAATCAGATATCAATCTGTATTTTTCACACTAACCTCCATTCCGCAGTCACTATGACAGTGATGCAAATACATTCTTTAATGCAGGATATATTCCTGCAAATTCATTATATCGTCTGTCGTACCTTGCAACAATCTCTTTATCAGGGTGTATCGTACCGGATACCTTTACAATTGCATCAACGGCATCCTTAACGCTATCGTACTCCTTACATGCCACCATTGCAAGCATTGCTGCCCCCTGTGACGGTCCCTCCTCAAGTGCTGGTATGTCAACGTCAATTCCAAGTACATTGGCAATTATTCTGCACCACAGGCGGCTCTTTGCACCACCTCCGCATATCGTTGTCCTGTCAATCTTAATTCCGAGCTTCCCGGCTACCTCAAATGAATCACGTATTGCAAACGCCACACCCTCAAGCACAGCCTGAGTCATGTCAGCTCTTGTCGTATCCATTGTAAGCCCTGTAAATGTGCCTCTGGCATAAGGGTCATTATGTGGTGAACGCTCTCCCATAAGATATGGAAGAAAATAAACATGGTTATTACCGAGCATATCATCTGTTATCGGTTCCTGCTCTTTTGAGTAAGCCTTAGTTCCGATTATACCATCCATCCACCATTTGTTGCAGGATGCAGCCGAGAGCATGCATCCCATCAGATGATAACTTCCGTCAGCATGTGCAAATGAATGAAGTGCATTATTGTCATCCACGCTGAATCTGTCACTTGATATGAATATCGTTCCTGATGTTCCGAGTGATATATTGCATCTTCCGCTGCCGGTAGTGCCTGTTCCTATTGCTGCTGCGGCGTTATCGCCGGCACCTGCTGCCACAATTGTATCTTTGGCAAGTCCTAATTCTTCTGCAGCCGCTTCCTTGAGCGTTCCAACTTTCTCATAACTCTCATAGAGAGCCGGCATCTGCTCCATGCTTATTCCACATATTGAGAGCATCTGCCCTGACCAGCACCTGTTCTTAACATCAAGAAGAAGCATTCCCGATGCATCAGAATAATCCGTGCAGTGCACTCCTGTCAGCCTGTACGTAAGGTAATCCTTGGGAAGCATTATCTTACTTATCCTTGCAAAATTGTCAGGCTCGTTAGCCTTAAGCCATAGCAGCTTCGGTGCCGTAAAGCCTGCAAATGCAATGTTGGCTGTATATTCCGAGAGCTTATCCCTGCCAATCACATTATTAAGGTATTCGCATTCCTTATCAGTTCTTCCATCATTCCACAATATCGCCGGTCTTATGACATTATCATTCTTATCCAGAATAACAAGTCCGTGCATCTGCCCTCCGAAGCTTATCCCGGCTATGTCCGTGGTGTCTGTCCCTTCTGTCAGTTCTCTTATCCCTACCTTTGTCTGCTCATACCAGTCACACGGATTCTGCTCCGACCAGCCGGGCTTCGGAAAACTGATCGGATATTCTTTTGACACGGTCTTATATATCGTTCCGTCAGCTTCCATTAATATAAGCTTTACGGCTGATGTTCCGAGATCTATACCTATGTAACGCATAGCCGCCTCCATTTCAAACACCTGTCATTTCCTGTCAGTGTAAGATTTAAACAAAATATAATTTAGAAAGGATTCTCAGTCTTATAGAGCATCCCTGCCGGCTGATTAAAGCCTATATCCTCAACTCCGAGATATCTGAACAGATTGAACAGCGTCTTTCCGCAATGTCCGAATGCAACTGCGGCATGGTGTGGATAGTTCTTCTCAATCAGCACGTGTCTGTAGAATCTTCCCATCTGAGGTACCGCAAATATTCCTATTGCACCGAATGAACGTGTAGCCACAGGAAGCACCTCACCCTGCGCAACATAAGCGCGAAGCTGTGCATCTGCCGTACTCTGGAGACGGAACAGTGTAACATCACCCGGAATTATATCCCCCTCAAGAGTTCCCTGTGTACACTCCTCAGGAAGTGAACGTGCCATAATCATCTGGTATTTCATCTCACAGAAGGAGAGCTTGCCTGCTGCCGTGTTGCCACAGTGGAAGCCCATAAATGTATCCTTAAGCTCATAAGGGAAGCTTCCCTTAATATCCTCGTCATACAAATCCTTAGGGACTGAATTATTAATGTCAAGAAGTGTTACTGTATCCTGACTTACAACAGTACCGATGAATTCGCTGAGTGCTCCGTATATATCAACCTCGCAGGATACCGGAATGCCCTTTGCAGTAAGCCTTGAATTAACATAACATGGCACGAATCCGAACTGTGTCTGGAATGCAGGCCAGCATTTACCTGCTATTGCCACATAATCACGTGAGCCCTTATGAGCCTCCACCCAGTCAAGAAGTGTAAGCTCGTACTGTGCAAGCTTCGGAAGTATCTGAGGCTTCTTATTGCCCTCGCCAAGCTCTTCCTCCATCTCCTTAACTATCTCAGGGATTCTCTCATCCCCATCATGCTTCTTGAAGCTCTCAAACAGATCAAGCTCCGAATTCTCCTCTATCTCAACTCCGAGATTATAAAGCTGCTTTATAGGTGCATTACATGCAATAAAGTCCTGCGGTCTTGGGCCGAATGATATAATCTTAAGACTGTTAAGACCTATGACCGCCCTCGCAAGTGGTGCAAACTCTGCAATCATATCTGCACATTCACCGGCAGTTCCTACAGGATATTCGGGAATATATGCACGGATATTACGAAGCTTAAGATTATAGCTTGCGTTAAGCATTCCGCAGTAAGCATCTCCTCTTCCCTGCACAAGATTACTGCCTGTCTCCTCTGCTGCCGCAGCAAACATTACAGGGCCGCCGAATTCCTTTGCAAGAAGTGTCTCAGGTGTCTCAGGTCCGAAATTGCCGAGGTAAACTACAAGTGCATTACAGCCTGCCTCCTTAAGCTGTGCAAGCGCTGTTCTCATATGCAGCTCATTCTCAACACATGTAGGACACTCATATATCTTACCTGTCTGTGCCTCATACTTTGCATTATACGCTTCAACTACTCTCTGTCTTCTTGTTGCTGATAATGTCATCGGAAAACAGTCTCTGCTTACTGATACAATTCCCATTTTTAACTGTGGCATGTTATTAATCATCTCTGATATCCTCCTGTTTATATATTGTTTCCCTTTAATCCGTTCCATGCTCCGTCTATTCCGGCATCCTCATGGGCTATAAGCCACTTATTGGCTGCCGCAAGAAGCCTGTCCTCGCCTTCCGTGCATGCATCCCCACTACAATGCTTATCCCCAAGCTCTGCATTCGTTCCGTCCGGAAGTACAACAAGGCACTTAAAGCCGTTACCGTCCACTCCGCATGGTGCATAGTGCAGTGTTGTCGCATATATCTCAACCGCCGTGCCTGCCGGGACAACAAATGCTTCAACCTTAGACGTATCATAGGTAAATTCATCCGTAATATCCTGCTGTCTGCCAAGCAGAAGAATCATATCCGTGACCGCTATATTCACCTCTGAGCTTCTGTGATACTCAAGTGCATTAAGCTTATCGTTATGGCCATTGCAATACCCGAACTGGATATTGCTCTCCCCATACATCCTGCTCTTCATCTCACTGTAAAGAGGACTTTCCTCAAGATATGCGTCCTTACGCAAATACACCACATCCTCAGGCAGCGGGGTCTGCTCCATACGCTCAAGATTATCTGTCAGATCATATTCCGTAATAACCCTGCCATACTGCCTGAATTGCTGTGAACCTACACTGTTAAAAATCATACCCACTCCAATTCCGCAGACACTTCTGCACCGTCCGGGGTCAATGCATTGAGATGCCTTTTTACCCCGTCATTATTTTTATAAGTTCATTTTAACTTTACGGTTCTTATTGTCAATATATTATCAAATTATGGCACACTATTCTCCTTATTTGACAATGCATTTACCCTTGTGTCCTGAATGAAATATACTTTGTATCCGACAATTTGTCATAAAACAGCTTGTTGTGTCTTGCAAGTGTATTTACAAAAATATCACATATATACAGAAGCATTATCAGCATAAACAGGCATATTGCCCATATGCATGCTATCCGCTGCCAGCCTGAAGGGTAGTATGACAGTATCACATATGACAGGAACGCATATCCCGGTGCCGGCATTACAACATAGTACACTATCATCTGCCTTATCATTATCCGCAAAGGATTAGCTCTGCTTCCATCATCATTAACAAGCCTCAGACCGACCATATGTCTTCCGACCGTCATTCCTCCGGTTATCGCCGGAACAATACAAAAATATGCAAGTACCCAGACTATATATATTTTGAACAAGAATACGCATCTGGTGTAGAGATCCGAGCCCGGCTCAAGCACATGCGTTGAATTCTTAATAAGGTAATAAAGTGCAACACAGGCAACAGCCGTCACACCCATATCCACAATCATTCCTGTAAGCCTTCTTAAGAAGGTTACATTCCTGCCCTTTTCATATGACAGCTCATCAAGCTTCTCCCTCTTCGGAAGGAAAAATGTACACAGCGGCGTAATCCATGAGCCTATCACTGCTCCCGCAGTATTGCATATAAGGTCATCCACATCAAAATATCTGTACGGTCTCGGGTAAATTCCAAAAAGTGCCGTAATCTGTGACACTTCAAAGAAAAGGCTCATGCAGAAGCCCAGCACCATTACCTTAGGCCAGCTCTGCCTGAAATAATAATGCAGATATATTCCGAACGGAACCATCATAATTATATTTGCAATCACCTCAAAAAATGTCTGTGTATGTACAACCGCACTTATTGTCTGCAAATCCCAGCCTGCGACTGCAATATCTGCCTCATGTCTTATGTCTGTGAGAAACTGGAACGGCACAAGACGCACCATATTATCCGTCATTCCACTTACCTCTTCAAATGTCGGAAGCGGCAGTGATACGAGAAAGCACATACACAGCACATAAAACCAGAATGTATACACAACTACAATCCTGTATGCCATAAGGCTGCCGTATTTGTGGTACTGATACAGCACATACGGAAATGTAAGTGCAAGTGCTACAAATGGGAATGCTATATACGCTGTCCTAAGCGCTATAATATATGGACTCATCTAAATTCAGCTCCAATCCTGTAAAATATTCCGTTAAATATTGTCAAAAACAATACCCATTAGCTTATGCCGGCTTATCCAAGAACTGCCCTGCCCGTATACAGCTCATAATATCTTCCGCCGTTGGCAAGGAGCTGTTCATGGGTACCTCTTTCTATTATACTACCATGTTCAAGTACTATTATGGAATCTGAATTGCGGATTGTAGACAGTCTGTGTGCAATGACAAATGTTGTGCGGTCTGCCATGAGTTTGTCCATTGCATCCTGAATCTGTCTTTCAGTCCTTGTATCTACAGAGCTTGTTGCCTCATCAAGTATAAGTATCGGTGCCTTGGACAATGCCGCCCTTGCTATATTAAGGAGCTGCCTCTGCCCCTGGCTTAAGTTAGAGCCGTCCTTTTCAAGCATCGTATCATATCCGTTTTCAAGACGGTTGATAAAGTAATCCGCATTGGCTGTTACTGCTGCCGCCCTCACTTCATCATCCGTGGCATCCGGTCTTCCGTATCTGATGTTCTCCATAACCGTTCCCGTAAACAGATGCGTGTCCTGAAGTACAAGAGCTATATTTTTTCTGAGCTCGTCCCTGTCAATTCTCCTTATATCAATTCCGTCTATAGTTATAAGCCCGCTCTGAATCTCGTAGAATCTTGTAAGCAGGTTCGTAATCGTTGTCTTACCCGCTCCTGTAGAGCCGACAAATGCTATCTTCTGCCCCCTTGAAGCCTTGAGCGAGATATTTTTAAGAATAATCCTGTCCGGATTATATCCAAACGTGACATTCCTGAACTCAATGTCTCCGCGCAGCAAAGCCATATTTACATGTATATCATCCTGTACTTCACGTTGTACTGCGCCTGCCGTCAGAGTTTTTCCCGTAACACTGTCCGCCAGCTCTGCGTCCGCTCCGTATGTGCTTTCTGTATCCATGTCCATAATGCCGAATACACGCTCCGCACCCGCAAGCGCCGAGAATATCGTGTTCATCTGCGATGACAGCTCATTGACAGGTCTTGAGAACTGCCTTGCATACGTTACAAATATAGTCACGCCTCCGACATCAAAGCCCTTAAGTATGCAGAATATGCCTCCGAGCATTGCCGTGAGCGAATAATTAACCTGACCGAGATTACCGACAACCGGTCCCATAATTCCGCCGAAGAACTGTGCATTTATCTGCTTATCCTTAAGATCATTATTGTATTCCCTGAACTGCTCTATAGCCTTATCCTCATGGTTAAATACCTTCACTACCTTCTGCCCTGTTATGGTCTCCTCGATATATCCATTAAGGCGTCCTATTGATGCCTGCTGCAACGAATAATATCTGCGGCTTCTCTTAATAAGGAATCTTCCTGCCGCAATCATAAGCGGTGTCATTACAAATGTAACAAGCGCAAGCCATATATTGGTGTATATCATCATGGCAAGTGTGCCTGTAAGCGTCATTATTCCCGCGATAAACTGAACTATTGTATTATTCATCATCTCGCCTACAGCATCTATATCATTGGTATACCTGCTCATAAGGTCACCATTGCTGTTAGTGTCAAAAAAGCGCACCGGCATATCCTTCATATGCGTAAAAAGATCGTGTCTCATCCTGCAAAGTGCCGACTGTGACACATTGAGCATAAGCCTCATCTGCACATACATTCCCGCAAACGAACCTGCATACACAAGTGCCATGACACATACTGCCATAAACAGCCCCTGTGGACTCCCGCTGCTTCCGTCAACCGGAAGGATGTATGTATTGATAATCGGTCTTATCATATATGAGGCTGCCAGATTACACAGCGTGCTTACCACAGATGCAATAAGTGCCACAATAAGCTGTACCTTTGTTCCCGACATATATCCAAGAAGCCTCATTATCGTAGTCTTCATATTCTTTGGCTTTTCTGCCTTGGCGCGCATATTTGCACGCCCGCCTCCACCGGGTCCGCGCATTCCCGGTATTCCTGCTGGTCCTGCCATATTATCCTCCATTCCGCAGGCACAAGTCATGCATTAGCCTGCAAATCATATATCTCCCTGTAAAGTGTACAATTTTCAAGCAGATGCTCATGCGTTCCCATATCAATGACTCTGCCGTTATCCATTACGAGAATTACATCCGCATGCATTATTGATGATATTCTCTGCGATACCGTAATCGTTGTACAGCCTGCAAGCTGTTCTTCAAGTGCCGCATTTATCTTTCTTTCTGTTGCCGTATCAACCGCACTTGTCGAATCGTCAAGTATCAGAATCTTTGGCTTTTTAAGAAGAGCCCTCGCTATGCACAGTCTCTG
>CAMBEF010000063.1 GCA_945865495.1 uncultured Bacteroides sp.
GGCAGACAGCCTGCCATTCTTTAGAAGCTGCAGGATATCGCGGCGTACAGGGTCGGACAAAGCCTTAAATGTGTCGGAGAAAGCCAAATTATCACATCCCTTCACATTAGGTATTTAGAAATATTTCTAAATAGATAATATTACACACCTGCTGCATAGTCAACAACTATTTAGAAAAATATCTAAATATAGTGAATGAGGGATTACTTGAAAAATCTGTCACTTGTAATGAATAATTTATTCATATATTATGATTAGTATAATTGGTAACACATTAACAAAAGTTTAAGAAAGGTAACTGAATTTATATGAGAAAGACATATAGAAAAACACAGATAATAACAGCGGTAATGCTCGCAGCGGCGCTCGCACTTACGGGCTGTGCCGGAGAGCAGCCTGATAGCGGAAGCACACAGGAAAACGGAACACAGCTTCAATCACAGAATCAGACGCAGAACCATGAGGATGTATCTTATCAGGCCGAGTCTGAATCAAACTATGATTCACAGATTCAGCAGGATACGGCTGCCGGAGCGCAATCAGATAATTCATGGGCAGATTTGGCGGGGCAGGCACAGGCAGATTCTGAGACTGCGCTGGAATCAGCACCGGCACCGGATAAAGAGACATCAGCACCGGTAGAGCAGACACCAATATCAAAGCCATCTGCCCCGGTATCACAGCCGACACAGGAAGTTCAGGTTCCGGTTACAAATCCGGTTCCGTCTCCAACTACAGCACCAACTACAGCACCAACTGCGGCACCAACACTGGCAACTGCGGATTCATCACAGGATATCGTATCACAGGCAAATGCTCTGTCAGCAGCCAATATTGCATATTACAGCGAGATACTTGAGCTGGTTAACAATATAAGGGCAGAGGCAGGCGTGTCACCACTTACGCTTGATATGACACTTTGTCAGGCAGCAACGGTAAGAGCAATAGAGATGGATAACACAGGGGTATTTTCACATACAAGGCCTGACGGAACAGACTGCTGGTCTGTATTCAAATTATACGGAATTACCTATAGAACATGCGGAGAGAATATTGCAATGGGTCAGAGGACACCGGCACAGGTAGTTGAGAGCTGGCACAATTCTCCGGGACATTACGCTAATATGGTCAAAGCAGGCTTTGGTAAGCTTGGTGTAGGCATGAGCAACTGCAACAGAATCTATTGGGTGCAGATGTTTACCAACTGATAAAAGAGTGGTAGAATATTCTGTATAAAATAAACCTGACAGATTGGAGATAGTGTGAAAAATACAGATTGATATCTGATTTTCACACAGCTATTTGTGCCGCAGGCGCCACAAATAGCATTTATCGCAGAGCCAAATCTGACATTTGGCTCGCGATTCCTCCGGCACTTTGTGCCTGCGGAATGGAGATTAATATGACAAAGGTTAATGCATTTTTACAGGATGGATTTGAGACAGTGGAAGCACTTGCAGTTGTTGATGTACTTCGCCGCGCAGGAATGAATGTTGAGACGATTTCGCTGATGGACGGGCTTGAGGTTAAGAGTGCGCAGAACATTATTGTTAAGGCAGATAAGGAATTTGCCGGATATGATTTTGCAGACACGGATGTATTCTTCCTTCCGGGCGGACCGGGTACGAAGAATTATGAGACAAAGCCTGAATTTATAAATGTAATTGCCAATGCTTACAAAGAGGGCAGGCTTATAACGGCAATATGTGCTGCACCAAGTGTACTTGGTAAGATGGGACTCCTTAAGGGACGCAGGGCAACATGTTTTCCGGGATTTGAGAATGCTCTTGAGGGCGCACAGGTAACGGGCGGACGCGTAGAGACAGACGGCAATGTCATAACAAGCCGTGGTATGGGAACTTCAATAGACCTGGGACTTGAGATAATAAAAGTAATCGAAGGTGAAGAAAAGGCACAGAGCATAGCAAAGAGCACACAGTATCTTGATTAGCCGGAAGCATACGGCAGATTAAGCTGATACCTGCGGCACATTATACCTGCGGTATATTTATCATTATGAGTTACATGCATTAGGCATGGGTATAATGATAGATAGCCGCAGGTATTTTTTAATTTGCAAAATGCTGATGAGCGAGAATTTTATACGAAATTATTCAAGGAATGTTATACAAAAACGACAAAGCAACGCAGGTACGCTTGCGCTGCTTAGAACTGGCAGCGGTACATAAGGCAGCAAAATACGCTGCCTAAGTACCGGCCGTTCTAAAAGCACCTGCTTATGCCTTTGCCGTTTTTACACAACCGTGATTAAAATAGTACGTGAATAAATTACCTCCCATAATCTAATTTTGCATATTGACAATATACCCTATGGGGGTATATATTAAACGTGCAGGTAACACATGCAGATTAAGTACTGCTATTGCTGCAACACAGTGTAAGCGGTTATGGAAATGATATAGCATAGATGCAGTTGTTATAGCTGATAAATATACTGCAAGAGATGGAGGATTGGCATGGACAATAACGATTCAGGGGAGAAGCCGGAGGAGAAGTGCATGAAGGAATGCTGCTGTTGCGGGCGCAAGAAGGAACGCACGGCAGATGAGTATAAGAAGCTTATCAACAGGCTTAACAGAATTGAAGGCCAGATAAGAGGGATTAAGGGAATGATAGAAAAGGATGCATACTGTACGGACATTCTCGTACAGTCAGCGGCAGTAAGTGCTGCCATGAATGCATTTAACAGGGAATTGCTTGCTAATCACATACGGACATGTGTGGCAGAGGATATAAGAAAGGGTAATGACGAGGTTATAGATGACCTTGTTGCGACACTTCAGAAACTTATGAAGTAGCGTCATACGGGACGGAGGTGGAATGAATTGAAACAATACACAGTTACGGGTATGAGCTGCGCGGCATGCAGTGCGCGTGTTGAAAAAGCAGTGTCAAAGGTTCCCGGAGTAACATCCTGCTCGGTAAGCCTGCTTACTAACTCAATGGGAGTTGATGGAGATGTATCGGAGCAGGCGGTAATATCAGCAGTAGAAGCGGCAGGATATGGTGCTGCACCGAAGGGACAGGGAATATCAGAAGGCACACAAAACATGTACAGCAGTCAGGAGGAAGCGCTGGCAGACCATGAGACACCTGTGCTTAAGAGGAGACTCTGGTGGTCGGTTGTATTCCTTGCAGTGCTCATGTATATTTCCATGGGACATATGATGTGGGGCTGGCCGCTTCCGCATTTCTTTGACAATAACCATGTTGCTATGGGACTGGCACAGATGCTTCTGACAATAATTATTATGGTAATTAACCAGAAGTTCTTTATCAGTGGCTTTAAGAGCCTGTTCCACGGAGCACCGAATATGGATACACTTGTTGCGATGGGTTCTGCGGCAGCATTTGTATACAGCACGTATGCGCTGTTTGCAATGACGGGAGCACAGGTTAACGGTGATATGGCGGCAGTAATGTCATATATGCATGAGTTTTATTTTGAATCGGCGGCAATGATTCTTACACTCATAACAGTGGGTAAGATGCTTGAGGCACGTTCCAAGGGCAGGACGACTGATGCACTCAAAGGACTTATGAAGCTTGCACCCAAGACGGCAACCATTATAAAGGATGGAGCAGAGAAGGTTGTTCCTGTTGAAGCGGTAGCAAAGGATGACATATTTGTTGTAAGACCGGGAGAGAATATTCCTGTTGACGGAATTGTGGTTGAGGGCAGCAGTGCCGTGAATGAATCAGCTCTTACAGGTGAGAGTATACCGGTTGATAAGGCAGAAGGCGATAATGTATCTGCTGCAACGATTAACCGGTCGGGCTTCATAAAATGCCGTGCAACGAGAGTCGGAGAAGATACAACACTTTCGCAGATAATACAGATGGTAAGTGATGCAGCGGCAACCAAGGCACCGATTGCCAAAGTAGCTGATAAGGTATCGGGGGTATTTGTTCCGGCTGTAATAACAATTGCCGTGATAACAATAATTGCATGGCTTATTGCGGGACAGAGCTTCGGCTTTGCACTCGCAAGAGGAATATCGGTGCTTGTAATCAGCTGTCCGTGTGCACTGGGACTTGCAACTCCGGTTGCAATTATGGTTGGCAACGGAATGGGCGCCAGGAACGGAATACTGTTCAAGACGGCTGTCTCACTTGAGGAGACAGGCAGGATTCAGGTCGTTGCGCTTGATAAGACAGGAACGATTACGAGAGGTGAACCGGAGGTTACCGATATAATACCGGCAGAGGGTTATACGGAGAATGAATTGCTTGGTAAGGCACTGGCGCTTGAAGTTAAGAGCGAACATCCGCTGGCGGGTGCAATAGTAAGACGGTGCTCGGAGAACGATATTACACCTGATGAGGTTACTGAATTTGCGGCACTTCCGGGTAACGGACTTAAAGCACGTCTTGCCGGTTCGGTAATCACAGGCGGCAGCTTAAGCTATATAAGTAACCTTGTAAATGTTCCCAAAGACATGAAAAAACAGGCAGACAGCCTTGCAGGTCTTGGAAGGACACCGCTTCTGTTTGCTGAGGATGACCGGCTTATCGGTATAATAGCGGTTGCGGATGTAATTAAGGAAGACAGTCCGGGAGCTGTTGAAGAGCTTAAGAATATGGGTATCCACGTTGTAATGCTCACCGGAGATAATGAGCGCACAGCCAGGGCAATCGGTGCTCAGGCAGGCGTTGACGAGGTTATAGCGGGAGTACTTCCTGACGGCAAGGAGAGCGTAATACGTTCACTCAAAAAACGCGGCAGGGTTGCAATGGTCGGTGACGGGATAAATGACGCACCGGCGCTTACAAGAGCGGATATAGGAATAGCAATCGGAGCAGGTACAGATATTGCAATGGATGCGGCTGATATAGTCCTTATGAAGAGTTCTCTTGCGGATGTTCCTGCCGCAGTAAGGTTAAGCCGTGCAACACTTACTAATATACATGAGAACCTGTTCTGGGCATTTTTCTATAATGTAATAGGAATACCGCTTGCAGCCGGTGTGTGGATTCCGTTATTCCACTGGCAGCTTAACCCGATGTTCGGTGCGGCAGCGATGAGCCTGTCAAGCTTCTGCGTAGTATCTAACGCATTGCGCCTGAATCTTTTTGATATGCACAATGCGAAAAAAGATAAAAAAATAAAAGAAAAAAATAACAAGAAAAAGGAGAATAATTCAATGGAAAAGACAATGAATATTGAAGGAATGATGTGTGGACACTGTGAGGCAACAGTAAAGAAGGCACTTGAAGCAGTTGACGGAGTATCAGAGGCAGTAGTAAGCCATGAGAACGGTACAGCAGCAGTTAAGCTTGAAAAGCCTGTAGACGACAGCGTTCTGCGCAAGGCTGTTGAGGATCATGATTATAAGGTGACAGGAATCAACTAATCCGGAAGCCATACAACAGAAACAACATGCAGAACATAATACAGAGCAGCAAAAAGCACGCAGCAGCCTGTCAGTGAAATCTGATAGCTGTTACGTGCTTTTTGCTGCATATATTACACTTATTACTTACGACTTATTGCTTACAGTCTCAATGAGATTCTGCATTCTGCCGGCAATGCTGTTAAGAATAGAGATGTTGGAGTCTTCATTCTCCATAGTCTCAGCAGCATGTGCGGACAATTCTTCTGATACGGCCGATATGGTCTGGATGGATTCAACAATAGCCTGATTAGCGGTCTTAAGCTCATCAATGCTTGATGTAAGGCTGTCAACATTATCTCTTATTGCAAATGTATTATTCTGGATATCATCAAAACTCTCATGAGCTTTGATTGTGGACTGCTTCTCAGCATTAATGCCGTTAATCATCTGCTCGATTACGGATACGACTTCCTGAATTGCAGCAGAGACATTCTCGATGAGAGTAGTAATATTATCTGTGGCATTACTTGTCTGTGATGCCATCTTGGTAATCTCTGTTGCAACTACGGCAAAGCCTTTACCTGCTTCACCGGCTCTTGCAGCTTCAATACTTGCATTAAGTGCAAGCAGCTCTGTCTGTGATGCAATATCTTCAATAAGACCGATGATTGAATGCATCTGCTCTATATGAGAACTGAGATTCTGCAGCTTGGCAGCGGCATTCTCGCTGTTATGTACGGAATCATCAACATGTGATACAAGATTAATCATCTCCCGGCTTCCTGCCTCAAGACAATCAAGTGTCTTCTTCATGCTGTCGGTTATATTGCCTGCGGCATCATCAACAACATTAACTTTCTTCTGAATCTCTTCTGTCTGGATAAGCTGGCTCTGGACTGCATTAGCTGTATCAGTCGCACCGGTTGAGACATCTTCCATAGTTGACTGGGTGGCTTTGCCTGCTTCATTCAGCTTGGCAAGTTCATTGTAAATCTCATTGATGCCTGTCTGCATCTTCTCAGACATCTCAGATATATTCTTAAGCAGCTCGTCGCTTTTCAGATGTGACTCCTCAAGCTTCTGAAGCTTCTGGTCGGAGTTGGCTTTTGATACTTTTGCAAGAAAAAGAGCAAATATGCCAATCATGACAGTAATAAGAATCTGGATAACGGCGGAATCCTGGCCTGCATACCCGAGCCGGCCTGTTGTTGCACCTATAATAACCGCAAGTACATTCTCGATAACAACGCCGGCGTTAATAAGAAGCATGTAACGTATGTCATTATAAATGGATGCTACCAGAACAAGCGGAAGCACAAATGCATAAATAGCGCTTGTAGTTGCAGTAAATATGAGACATGTGTAGTATACGGCAAAGCCTATGGCAAGAAGATGGTATATTGCCTGTGTCTCATGATTCTTTTTCCAGAATATGCGCTCTGCGATAACAGGAGCAAAACCTATGACAGAAAGGACTATGGCATATACCCATGACCTTTCACCGTTCCATGCCTGAAGAAAGCACAGAATACTGATAATAACAACTTCACAAAGATGGGTATTCATTGCAAGCCGGTTGTTGCGCTCAAGCTCGGATGAAAATTGGAATTTTTTAGACATTTATACACCTCCGACATATTTTTACAAAATCTGTTATTATTATAGTAGAAATGTCTGAAATATACAATAGTTGACAAATTAAATACTTTAATAACAATACTGTTTTTACTTTATTATATATGTTATAATGTCATTCAGCAGAAAAATGTGCCGGATAAGGCACGGAAATGAGGATAAAGATGAAGAAGAAAAAAACAGGCATTATGCAAAAAGGCATTGTGCTCGTAATGTGTCTTGTGGCACTGCTTTCGCTGGCTTCATGCGGCAGTTACAAAGAAGTCAGAAGTGTAGATGATCTCGAGGGAAGCCGTATTGGTGTACAGCTTGGAACAACCGGAGATACATACGCAAGTGATTATGAAGGCGATGATGCCGGAACAGTAATTGAGCGTTATAACAAAGGTAATGATGCAGTACAGGCACTTAAGCAGAAGAAGATAGATGCGGTAATCATAGACGAGCAGCCGGCACTTGCATTTGTTGAGAAGAATAAAGATCTTAAGATTCTTGATGAGGAATTTGCCGTTGAGGATTATGCAATATGCATTTCCAAGAACAATACAGAACTTAAGAAAAAGATTAATTCAGCGCTTGCAGAACTTAAGGCAGACGGCACTTTTGATTCAATCGCAGCCAATTATACGGGAAACGATGATGAGAAGGGTAAGACACCTTACGTTGCCAAGAATATAGAGCGCCCTAACGGAACACTTGTTGCAGCTACCAATGCGGCATTTAAGCCATATGAATACTATGATAACGGTAAGATGACAGGCTTTGATGTAGACATGATTCAGGCCGTATGTGATATCCTCGGAATGAATCTTAAGATGGAAGACATGGAGTTTGACTCGATCATTGCTGCCGTGCAGTCAGGCAAGGCAGATGTTGGCGTTGCCGGAATTACCGTAACAGAAGACAGACTTAAGAATATTGATTTTACGGATTCCTATACAACATCTAAGCAGATGATTATTGTTAAGGATCCTGATGCAGCGTCAGTAGGCGGAAGCATAAGTGAGAAGTTCAATGATAACTTTGTTAAGGATTCACGTTGGGAATACCTTATTAAGGGTCTTGGCAATACACTGCTCATAACATTATTTGCAATTATAATCGGTATTGTTCTCGGTTTCCTTATTGCAATTGTACGTACTAATCACGATAAGAATGGCGGACTTACTATACTTAACGCAATCTGTAAGGTTTATCTTACTATTGTGAGAGGAACACCTGTAATGGTTCAGCTTCTTATCATCTATTATGTAATATTTGCAAGCGTTAATACAAGTAAGATTCTTGTTGCAGTAATAGCATTCGGTCTTAACTCTGCCGCATATGTTGCGGAAGTAGTACGTTCAGGTATCATGGCGGTTGACAATGGACAGTTTGAGGCAGGAAGAAGCCTTGGACTTAATTATTCGCAGACTATGAAGAGCATTATTCTTCCACAGGCGGTAAAGAACATCCTGCCTGCACTTGGTAATGAGTTTATCAGTCTTCTTAAGGAGACTTCAATCAGTGGTTATATCGGGCTTATGGATCTTACTAAGGGCGGTGATATTATCAGAAGTATCACATATGAGCCATTTATGCCCCTGATAGCAGTAGCAATTATATATCTCGTAATAGTAATGATTCTGTCATATGGTGTTGGCAGACTTGAAAGGAGACTCAAGAAGAATGAGCGATAATCAGAATTTTAACAATAATGTGCTGATTGAAGTAAAAGACCTTCATAAGGCATTTGGTGACCATGAGGTTCTTAAGGGAATTAATACTACGATTTCAAAAGGAGAAGTTGTTGCAATAATAGGTCCTTCAGGCTGTGGTAAGTCAACATTCTTACGTTCACTCAATATGCTTGAAGTTCCTACATCAGGTTCGGTTCTCTTTGAGGGTGTTGATATTACGGACAAGTCTGTTGATATCAATAAGACACGTCAGAAGATAGGCATGGTTTTCCAGCAGTTTAATCTGTTCCCTAATATGACTGTTAAGGAGAATATTATGCTTGCACCTGTCAAGCTTCAGATAATGGGCAGTGAGGATGCCGAAGCCAAGGCAGAAGAGCTTCTGGCAAGAATAGGTCTTGCTGATAAGGCGGAGATGTATCCTGACCAGCTCAGCGGAGGACAGAAGCAGCGTATCGCAATAGCACGTTCACTTGCAATGAATCCGGATGTCATGTTGTTTGATGAGCCTACATCCGCACTTGATCCTGAGATGGTAGGTGAAGTTCTCAGTCTTATGAAGGACCTTGCAAAGAGCGGAATGACAATGGTTGTAGTGACACATGAGATGGGATTCGCAAGGGAGGTTGCAAGCAGGGTATTATTTATCAATGACGGTACTATTCAGGAAGAGAATGCACCGGAAGCGTTCTTTGCTGATCCTAAGAATCCGAGACTTAAGGACTTCCTTTCCAAGGTGCTTTAAAAATGTCTTTGAATCAGAGATTCTGTTAATAAGGAGAAGATATGAGTAATACAAGAAGCAGTAACGGCGGCAACAGGCCAAGACACAGAATGAACAGAAGGCAGAGAGAAGAACTCATGCGTAAGAGAAAGATAGCAACCGCAGTTATTCTTATGGTTATTATAATTGCTGCTGCCGGAATTATATGGGGCATTGTGGCACTTGTAAGACATTCCCGGGGCGGCTCTGATAAGCCACAGCACAATTGGCAGGTAACGCAGACAGCACAGTCAGGCCAGAATGAGACACAGGCAGCCGGTTCGGTGACACAGACCATGACAGCTGATACTGTTGCACATACGACAGATGATGTGACAAGAGTTACACCTCCGGCAGATATGACGGAATCATCGGAAGGCACAGCAGTACCTCAGGAAACAGCATCAGTGGCAGATGTTCCGTCTGTTACATCTGCTGTGACAGCATCTGCGGCACATTCTGAAGATGAGAATACTGACAGGACATTCACGACTTCCAAGGGATTCACAGGATATGTCAAGGACGGAGTTACATATATAGACGGCTACCTTCTGGTTAATAAGACATACAGCCTTCCGTCTACATATGTTCCGCAGAATCCGGACGTCCCTGTAACGGCAAGCTGGAGTACAACAAGCCTCGACAAAGATCTGATGGATGCATGGAGAACTATGAAACAGGATGCAGATGCACTTGGTCTTAATCTCGTGCTTTCAAGCGGATACCGTTCTTACAGTACACAGGTTACGCTTTACAACAGATATGTTGCACAGGATGGCAAGGCAGCTGCCGATACATACTCGGCAAGAGCCGGATACTCAGAACATCAGTCGGGACTCTGCTTTGATCTTAATTCAATTGAGGACAGCTTCCAGTATACTGATGAGGGTAAGTGGGTTAATGACAATGCTTACAAGTATGGATTTACAATAAGATTCCCTAAGGGAAAGGAAAGTTATACCGGATATCAGTATGAGTCATGGCACCTGCGCTATGTTGGCAAAGATCTTGCACAGAAGCTTTATAATAATGGTGACTGGCTGTCACTTGAGGAATATTTCGGTGTGACAAGTGAGTATAAAGATTAATAATATGAGATAAGGATTGAGGGTGTTATGTCACAGACAACAAAGAGGGCGCTTGCAGCTTCGCTTAAGAATCTTCTGCTCAAAAAGCCGCTTGATAAGATTACGATTAATGATATTGCTGAGGACTGCGGCATTAACCGCATGACGTTCTATTATCATTTTAAAGATATATATGATCTTATTGAGTGGACATGCATTGAGGATGCCACAAGAGCGCTTGAAGGCAATAAGACATATGATACCTGGCAGCAGGGGTTCTATCAGATATTTGAGGCAGTACAGGAGAATAAGCCGTTTATAATGAATGTCTATCACTCCGTGAGCCGTGAACAGGTTGAGAGATATCTGTACAAGGTAACCTATGGGCTTCTTATAGATGTGGTGAACGAGAAAGCAGCCGGTATGTCTGTCCGTGATGAAGATAAGGAATTTATAGCTGACTGCTACAAATACATGTTTGTGGGAATAATGCTTGAATGGATACGCAATGATATGAAGGAAAACCCTGCATATATCATAGAGCGCCTTGACGGGCTCGTTCACGGAAGCATTATGACAGCACTTAATAATTACCGCAATAATCCGTAGGTATCAGAGTCGGGGCTTTTGCCCCGGCATCTTTATACAAAACAGGCGTTATGATAAAAATTTTATCATGGCGCTTTTTTTGTTTATTGTTAATGGATTTCAGGCACAATATAATATGCACATAGAAACAAAGAGGCAGCGCAGAATAGGAGGCTAGATTGAAAAATCATCCTGAGAGTTGATTTTTCAATCCGCTATTTGTGCCGCAGGCGCCACAAATAGCATATATCGCAGAGCCAAATCCGAAATTTGGCTCGCGGTTCTTCCGGCACGTCCGTGCCTGCAGAACAGGAGGTAAGTATGTATTATTCAAGCGGTAATTATGAAGCATTTGCACGTCCGTTAAAACCTGAGGGAGTGGACGGAAAATCAGCTTATATAGTAGGAAGCGGTCTTGCAG
>CAMBEF010000064.1 GCA_945865495.1 uncultured Bacteroides sp.
GTATATGACTGTCTTGCCGGACTGATATCCGGTGGAGAGAATATATACATAGTGCCTCACGGCAAGAAATATAATCCCGATACATTCCGTAACTACAAGGCACCGGCAACGCTGGATGATTACATACCTTATGGCGCATGTGTGACCGGTACGCATACATTTCCTGTGGAGTTTCTTACATATGATTATATTATGACATGCTCACCGATAGATGATCTTGATACAGCAGACAATACAATAGTTAAGAATCTTAATGAAGCTGTAAACCATCTTGCCATGACAGGGGTACTTGAACAGAGCAGAGAATTTGAATTTGCCAACGGATATACATTTACAATCTATAGAAGAATATCCGCTGCTGATGCTGCGGATATTGATTATCTGAAAGACCTTTTCAGTTATCAGTCGCAAAAATACCCTGAGGATTTTGAAGGAGTGCTTGAGGCATATGAAAAAAATTTTATTCGTAAATGATATTGCATATGGCGGAGGCACGGAGAAGGTGCTTCAGGATATCACGGCAAATCTGCCTGAGGATAAGTTTGATATAACTGTGCTTACATTTATAAAAGATGAGGATTTTTACAGCCATTATAAGAAGAATATCAGATATATATACCTTTATGAAAAATGCATGATGCCGGAAGAAAATCAAAGTCTGCCGTTAAAGTGTATTAACAGGATGAAGAGAGAGCAACGTGACAGAATTATAAATCGTATTATTAATAATGCATCGTTTGACATTGCGGTGTCGATTAAGGAAGGCAGTGCAATGAAGTACGTTGCGGGTCTTAAGGCGGCAAGAAGAGTTGCATGGATTCATACTGATTATTCGGTGCTGCACTGGTCGGCGGGCTGTTTCCCAAATAATGCTGCTGAATTGGAATGTATGAAATGTTTTGACAGAGTAGTTTGTGTGTCGCACAATGTCATGGATAATGTAAAGAAATATGTCGGAGATTCGGGCAATATGTGCGTACTGGAGAATCCTATCGATGAAAAGGCTATTATGCGTAAGGCACAGGAAAAGCAGAATATTGCAGCCAAACCTGACGGAAGACTTTTGTTTGTGACGGTTGGACGGTTGTGTAAGGAAAAGGGATATGACATGCTCATAGATGCATGCGCGCGTCTTAATGCAATGCATATGGCTGATATGTACGAATTGTGGATAGTCGGCGGCGGAGAACTTGAACAGGAACTTAAGGAACAGCTTATAAAATCCGGCGTAAAGAACGTCAAACTGCTTGGCAAACAGGATAATCCGTATAAGTTCCTTAAAGAGGCGGACTGGTTTGTATCATCATCGAGGGCCGAGGGGTATGCAATAGCACCACAGGAAGCCGCGATTCTTGGAATTCCCATAATAGCAACGGACTGCTCCGGAGTAAGGGAACTGCTTGGAGACAGTGATTATGGAATCGTAATTGAGAGCAGTACTGACGCCTTGTACGAGACTATGAAAAAGGTGCTCGAAGTGCCGGAGCTTCAGGCGCAATATGCAGGACTTATCGGGGAGAGGTCAAAAACAATAAAATTGGAAGTGAGGATGAGGGCGATAGAAAATTGTCTTGTGTAATATTATTTTAAACTGTTGCAATTGCGGCCGCAGGTTGACATGTATTTAAAACTGATTTATAATTTTACTTATTTGAGGTTTTTTACACCTGAATTAAAAAATCCGGCATTGAATACCGATATTATAATGAATATTGCCGGTAAGAGGATGGAGAAGACAAAGGAGAGTTTTAATGATACATAAAAATCAGAAAAAGAATTTTGCGCTGTTTATGATAAAGGTGCTTATAGTATTAGCGAATACAGGTATATTTGCGGCTGCCTGGTATATGTATTACAGAGAAAGGATGTGGGTAAACACATTCTACAATAAAGGGGATTATGCAGTAATCGCATTATACCTTATCATATATGCAATTATGGCAAAGATATATGACGGACTGGCACTGAGAATCAGCAGAATTTCGGAGCTGATTTATTCACAGGTTATAGCAGTACTTATAACGACCGGCATAATGTACATTGTAATTCTGCTTCTCACAAGACAGTGGGTAAATATCCTGCCGCTGCTGTTCGAAGCGGCAATAAGCTGTGCAGTATGTGTTGTATGGTCATTTGTGGCAAATAAGCTGACCAACATAATATATAAGCCTGCAAAAATACTTGTCGTGTATGATAATGATTCCGCATATAAAAACGGTAAATACATAATCGAAAAGCTTGTGTGGAGATTTGAAGCTGTCGGTGAGTATCACATACCTGATATTGTAGCGTGGTATGCCAATCAGGCTGCGGAGCTTGACAAATTTGCAAAGGCATTGAAAAAAAGCGGCGCTGACTGTGTAATGCTTTGCGGACTGGCATCAAGCCAGAGAAATGATATCCTTAAGTATTGCATAGAGAACGACATAAAAGTTTTTGTAAGACCTAATATCGGAGATTTCATAATGAGCAATGCACAGATTGTGCAGATGGCTAACCTGCCGGTACTTGTCTGTGAGAAATCGGCACCAAGCCTGTTCTATACAGTGACCAAAAGAGTGATGGATATAGTGATATCGGTTATCGGAATTGTGATAACAAGCCCGATACTTCTTATTACTGCAATCGCAATAAAATTATATGATGGCGGCCCTGTATTCTACAAGCAGGTAAGACTTACGCATAACGGAAAGAAGTTCAATATATTAAAGTTCAGAAGCATGAAAGTTGATGCTGAGAAGGATGGTGTCGCAAGATTATCTTCACAGGGGGATTCAAGAATAACTCCTGTTGGGCGTTTCATAAGGGCATGCAGAATAGATGAACTTCCGCAGCTCTTCAATATAATCGGCGGTTCACTCAGTATTGTAGGACCAAGACCTGAGAGACCGGAGATTGCAGAGGAATACGCAAAAGAGATGCCGGAGTTCTCATTAAGGCTTCAGGTGAAGGCCGGACTTACCGGATATGCACAGGTATACGGCAAATATAACACAGAACCATATGACAAGCTTCAGATGGATTTGTTATACATATCAAGACTTGGAATAGCAACTGACTTTAAGATTATACTTGCAACCATAAAGGTGCTTTTCATGCCGGAGAGTACTGAAGGAATTGCAAGCGGTCAGACTACAGCAAAAAAATAATATAAGAAAATGGTGCGTGTGATAACATAATGGACAATAAAAAGATAGCAATAATAACATTTTCGGACAATGTGGATCATCAGAATATTGTCTATAGTATGTATAACTCCATAAAAGATAAAGAGGATGTTATTACTATAGGAAGATCCAATCCCAAAAGTCTTATAGCAGGCAGCTCTGAGAATAATTTCTATTTTGCCGGACCGGCAAGACCCGGAATAGAATTAAAGACATTCAGACTTGATATACTTTTTAAGATTGCACGATTAATAAAAAAGAAGGATATTAAGTATCTGTATTTTGAAAGCGTACATGTATGGAATATAGCAATAATGCTGTTATGCCGCAAGTGCACAAGAATACAGGTAGTACATGACGTAATACCTCATGATCTGAGTAAGGCTGTCATAATGTGTACAAAGTTATTATGCAGGCTTTCAGACCACATCGTTATACATAATAACAAATATATGGATACGCTCAGTAAAGAATACAAAGTTCCAAAAGACAAGATAACAAGCCTTGATCTGTGGAGAGATTTCCCTTCGGAGAGCAGGCCGGCTCATACGGGAAGATTTCTGTATTTTGGACGTATAAGAAAGTACAAAGGTCTGGATACTCTTGAAAAGATTATAAGAGAAACTCCGGAGATATCCTATTATGTTGTCGGAAGTCCCGATGAGGAGAGCAGAGAGATAGCGGAAAAGATTGCCGGATACGATAATGTTGATGCAAATCTTACGGAAGTACCAGAAGAAGAGATGAGATGGTACTTTGAGAATTCTGACTGGATAATACTTCCGTATGAATCGGCTACCCAGAGTGGTGTCATTATTGATGCATATAAGTTCTCACGCCCGGTTATAGCTTTTGATGTTGGAGCAATCAGTGAACAGGTACAGGACGGAAAGACAGGATTCCTGATTGAACATGGCAATTACAGGCAGTTTATTGAGAAGATAAGGCTGGCATCGGAAATGGATGACAGGCTGGATGAATTCTCACATGCGGCGTATGAAGTCGGTTTTAATCAGTATTCAAGCGATGCTGTATCGGTTCAGTTTATCGAAATGTTGAAGGGACTATAACAGACATAATGAAAGTATTATATTTTGTGCAGTACTTTATACCCGAAAAATGCTCCAGCCCATACCTTGTCACGGATCTGATAGAGGCTATGGCACAGCAGGGATGGAAGGTTGATGTATATACGTCTACACCAACAAGAGGCGTGGACAGGGATACAATCAAATATTACCGCCGACACAGGGTTGAAACGATGTTCAGTGACAATGTACATATTCACAGAATGCCACTTTTTCAGGAGAAGACAAAGGTTATCCAGCGTACGCTCAGATTTCTTTTATTCAGCCTTGAGTGCTTGTGGATAGGCCTTACAAAGGATGCAGATGTTGTTTTCTGCGGAAGCGGACCTCCGACACAGGGAGTGATATTAGGACTTATACATAAGCTCACCCGCAAGAAGGTTGTATATAACCTTCAGGATGCGTTCCCTGAATCACTGGTCACAACCGGAATAACATCTGAAGGCTCGGCTGTCTATAAAGTCGGCCTTAAGATGGAGCGCTTTACATATAACAATGTTGACAGAATAATAACTATATCGGAGTCAATGCTTGGTAATATGATATCCAAGGTGGACAGTCCCGATAAAGTAAGCATGGTGTATAACTGGCTGGATGATACTGTTCATCATGTAGAGCGGCAGGACAATGATCTGTTTGAACGTTTTAACCTGAGCAGAGACAAGTTCATCGTTACATATGCAGGTAATGTAGGCAAGGCACAGGGAATAGAGACTCTGATTGAGGCTGCGGATATATTAAAGAGTGACAGTAATATAGAGTTCTGTATATTTGGGGCAGGAGCAAGTCTTGAGGATATAAAGGCATATGCTGCCGGCAAAGGACTTGATAACGTCAGATTTCTTCCGCTTCTTGGCAAGGATGACATCTCGAAGGTATACAGCCTTGGGGATGTGTCACTTGTTATGTGCCGTAAAGGTGTAGGAACGTCAGGAATGCCGAGTAAGACATGGAGTATTATTGCGGCAGAGACTGCACTTATTGTGTCATTTGATGCCGGAAGTGAGTTGTATAATATGGTGAGCAGCGAGAATTGCGGAATCGCAGTTGATGCAGAGAGACCGGATAAGCTTGCCGACGCTATATTGAAGATGAAGTCAGATAAAGCTGTGAAGGATGCATATATTTCCAATGCGTACAGGGTTATGCTGGATAAGGCATCAAGAAAGTCATCGGTTGGAAAGTATATTGACCAGATAAAGTCATGTATAAAAGATAAGTAATCAAGGAGAAAGATTTTCATGAAAGATAAGTTCCTGTCTGTATGTATAACGTCATACAATCGTGTTAATGAGCTCAGAAGATGTCTTAATTCGATAAAGACAAGATACAGTGATGAAGTAGAGATTATTGTGAGCGAGGATAATTCACCGCAGAGAGATGCAATTGCTGATATGGTTAAGCAGTTTGCCGGTGAGAGCAGTATTGATGTTATATTTAATACAAATGAGGTCAATCAGGGCTATGACAGAAATCTCGGAAGATTGAAGAGCCTTGCATCAGGTAAGTATATATTCTATCTTAGTGATGACGACTGCATCATGAACGGAGCTCTTGATAAGGTTATTGTAGCACTTAAGGAGCAGAAGCCGGCGCTTATGTTTGAACCGTTTTACTACGGACCAGTTGATGCGGTAAAAAGAAAATATAACAAAAGTTTCAGAATTGATGCCGGGGAGGAAGCCGCGTCAACATATCTGTATGACGCCATACTGTTTTCAGGTCTTATCTTTGAGAAGGACAAGATAGCGGAGTATGATGCAGAGCGTTTCCTTAACTGTAATTATTTTCAGGTATATATGTTCCTTATGACAATTAAAAAGTATGGGGCATATTATCTTGATGTCATGACTATTGACAGTGTCTCCGATGGGGAAAATGCATACGGAACAGTAAAATCCACAAAGAAGAACGAACTCCTTGCAGACAGGAATTCAATCTATTCCAATATTGAATTCAACAAGGGTCTCATAAAGGTAATAAGATTCTTTGATGAAGACAGTAATTCAGATGTAATAACAAAATTTGCAAAAGAATATTCAATGCGTTCTTACGGAGGTCTGAGCAGGGCAAGAGCATATGGAAGGGCAGAATTCAAAAATTACTGGAAGAAGCTGAACGAGCTTGATATTCCGATAAGCGGGACAGCAAAGACATATTATGTAACATTACTTATATTTGGAAGCAAGGTCTGTGATGTTATATATGGAATACCGAAGAAGCTGTTGCTCATGAGAAGAAGCAATAAGCAGTAACAGAATCATGAAAGGCAGAATTATCTAATGACTTGCGCAGGAATAGTTACATATAATCCGGATATCTCACTTTTTAAGGAATGCCTGGGGAGAGTTGCGGCCCAGGTCGATAAAGTATACATAGCGGATAACGGCTCCAAAAATGTGTCGGAAGTTATAATGTGTGCCAAGGAAGCGGGCTGCGGTGATAACAGTGTAATATGCAATGAAGCCAATCTGGGAATAGCGCGCGCACTTAACCAGGTATGTGAAGCGGCTTATGATGACGGGTATCAGTGGATACTGACAATGGACCAGGATTCGGTATGTGATTATGAGATGGTTGCCAGAATGCTTCCGTATACGGATCAGGACAATATAGGAATACTGGCACCGGAAGTTGAATTCAGGACGGATAAAGAGCTGATAGCATCCACAAAGACATTTGATACGGCAACACAGGATATCAGGGCGTGTATAACAAGCGGAAGTCTCATGAACCTTAAGGCGTGGAAGCAGATTGGCGGATTTGATGAATGGCTGTTTATAGATCATGTTGATAACGAGATATGCACTCACCTTATAAAGGAAGGCTATTCAGTAGTGCGTGTCAGAGGAGCTAAGCTTTACCAGAGAGCCGGTGAGATGAAGTATAAAAAGCTGCTTTCCGGTAAAAAGATACTTCTGCCATATTATTCCAAGTTCCGGAATTACTACATATGCAGGAATTCAGTATTTTACATAAGAAAATATAAAAAAGATATAAATGTAAGGCACGAGAGCTGCGTACTGATATACTCACAGTTGATAAAACTGCTTTTTGAACGCAAAAGATGGGATACTCTAACGAGTACGGTAAAAGGAATTATAGATGGCTTTAAAGCTCCGATTGTGGATATAGAGGGTGAAAAATGAGTGGAACAAGTACAATAAAGAAGTCGATGTATAATGTTGCTTATAAAGGTGTCAATATCCTGTATCCACTCATTACATCAGCATATATATCAAGAATTCTTATGGCAAAGGGTGTCGGTGATGTTGCCTTTGCCATTAATATCGTAAGTTATTTTATAATTGCGGCATCTCTTGGTATTCCTAATTATGCTATAAAGGCAATAGCGGGAATCAGGGATGACCTGAATAAGAGGAACAGAGTATTCAGTGAACTTGCAAGTATAGTATCGGTTTCTTCAGTTGCTGCCACGATGCTGTATTTTATGGCGGTAACTAATGTAAGCAGTATAAAAAGCGACAACATCCTTATTAATATAATACTGGGATTTGCGCTGATATCTAATGCGGTCAATTATGACTGGCTGTTTGAGGCTATGGAAGATTACAGATATATAGCCGTCAGGACAACAGTCATCAAACTCATTTCATTACTGCTTCTGGTTCTGTTTGTTAAAAAGACGGATGATATAATCATATATATCGCCATATATTCATTCACACTGACGGCAAGCAACATATGTAATGGAATAGCTTCAAGAAAATATGTCCGCTTCAGTCTTAAGGATCTGAATGTAAAGCAGCACCTTAAGGCAGTATTTATATTGTTTGCGGCATCATGTGCAACAGACGTCTATACACTGCTTGATTCAACAATGCTTGGAATTATGTGCCCATCAGAATATCTTGGATACTATTCCAATTCAACAAAGATTGTAAGAGCTGTATATGGTATGATAATTGCAGCTACAACGATATATTTTCCAAGGCTCAGCAACTTATATGCCACAGGTAAGAAGCAGGAATATGACAGCTGTCTCAAAAGGTGCTACAATATATCCATGCTTCTTGCAATACCGACAGCAGTAGGAATGATAATGACGGCGGGCTGGTTCATACCGATTATATTCGGCAGCGATTTCAAGGCAGCAGCGTTTACAACACAGCTGTTGTCAGTTCTTGTTATAGTATTTTCGATAGCAACCGTATTTGGACATATATCACTGATAATATATGGAAAAGAAAAAAATATTCTTATAGCAACGATTGTGGGAGCTGTGATTAACTTTACATTGAATTACATTCTTATTCCGGTATGTGCGCAGAATGGCGCGGCAATAGCATCACTTATAGGGGAACTCGCGGTTACGGTAATACTTGTTGTCTCTAGTCTCAGGTCAGTCTATGTGAACCTTCTGAATAAAGACATACTGAAAGTAATATTTGCAGCTATGCTTATGCTGGGATTTTTATCTGCAGTAAAACTGCTTGCCGATAGCGGTAATATTATTACACTTATTATTGCTGTAGCAGGTGGAATTGCTGTATATGCGGCTGCTATACTTGCTGTAAAGAATAGTGAGGCAATGCTGTTGATTGATATTATCCGGAGACGGATAAAAAGGCAATAACCAATTATATACATTTTCTATGATGGAGGAAAGCATGAACACAACTGAATTGTTTAAAGGAAAGACATTGATGATTACCGGTGGAACGGGTTCGTTTGGTTCTACTGTGCTGAAGCATTTTCTTGATTCGGATCTGGAGGAAATCAGAATATTTTCAAGAGATGAAAAAAAGCAGGATGATATGCGACATGAACTGCAGGCCAAGCATCCTGAACATGCCGGCAAGGTTAAGTTCTACATTGGAGATGTCAGAAATATCAGGTCTGTTGAAGACGCTGTGCAGGGAGTTGATTATATATTCCATGCCGCAGCCCTTAAGCAGGTACCATCATGTGAATTCTTCCCTATGGAGGCTGTAAGAACTAATATTGAGGGTACTGACAATGTGCTTCATGCAGCTGTGGCAGCAGGAGTTAAGAAGATAGTATGCCTTTCTACAGATAAGGCTGCGTACCCTATTAATGCAATGGGCATATCCAAGGCAATGATGGAAAAGGTAATCGGTGCCAATGCAAGAGTGGCAGCAGGCAAGACTACAATATGCTGTACGAGATACGGCAATGTTATGTGCAGCAGAGGTTCGGTAATTCCGCTGTTTATTGACCAGATAAAGGCCGGTAATCCTATAACAATAACCAATCCTGATATGACAAGATTCCTTATGAATCTCGATGAGGCCGTGGATCTTGTAATGTTTGCATTTGCAAATGGAGAGCCGGGAGACCTGTTTGTACAGAAGTCAGATGCAAGTACTATAGGAGACCTTGCAAAGGCTGTGCAGACATTATTTGGAGATACAGGCACAAGAATTATAGGCACAAGACACGGCGAGAAGTTATATGAGACACTTATGACTAACGAAGAGTGCGTAAGAAGTCAGGATATGGGTAACTATTACAGGGTTTTTGCGGACGGAAGAGACCTCAATTATGACAAGTTCTTTGTTGACGGAAAAGTACAGACAATGGCAAGTGAGGCGTATACATCACATAATACAAAGAGGCTTGACGTTCAGGGAACCATAGATAAGATACTTACAACAGATTATGTTAAGCAGGAACTTGAGAAATTAAAAAACGGGGACAGGTAATAGATATACACTTATGAATATTTGCTTATTTGCGGCACTTTTTCTTACAGGTGCAGCCGGGACTATTTATGAATTCAGACATAAGAAGACTAATTACTGCATTGCCGGCATATTCTGCATACTGTTTGTTGCAACAGCAGTATCGAGGGTATATCGTGTTAATGAGCTGAGAGCTTACAGCGATATGGCATATTATCTTAAGTGCTACAGCGAGGGTAACAGCTCATATTTCGCATTGGGGTATAGAGTCCTGTCCAAGGCATTATATATGCTGGATTGCAACGAGTATGTCCTTATAGGTGTGATTGCTTCACTTAATATCCTGTGTATCTGGCTTGCATATGACAGGCTTGTACGCTACAGAAGGAAGCATGCCAAAGAGACAGGAGCATTTCTATGTGCTGTATTATTTGCATATTCCATGTATTGGGGATTCCTATTTACAACGGAGATAATCAGGCAGGGAATGGCCATAACAATATGTCTGTTATCGGTAACATTTATGCTTAACGAAGAAGTAGCTGCATCGCTTATAACATTTGTGATAGCATGCCTGTTTCACAAATCAATATTATTTGCAGCAGCGGTACTTATACTTACCAGATTCCGTAAGAAAAAGCTTGCCCGGAAAAATTATCTTATATGGCTGATTTCGTTAATAGTAATTGATTTTATATTTGCGGTTATAAGAGTTAACGTTGGTGATCCTGTTACCAGCCTGATGTCCGTTATCGTTCAGGGGATATCGTCATTGTATGCTCCTGCCAGCAGAATACTTGCATATTTTGCAAATCAGCAGACACAGAATACACTGTTTGGATATATGACAACACAGTATATTTTCTACAATATGGTTGCAATATGGCTTGTGTCAGGTGATATTGAGGACGAACTTCTGAATCGTTCAGTCCTTATATATTTTATCGGTCTGACTATAGGAACATTTTTCAGGGGCTTTATAGCTGTGATAAGGCTGCAGTGGGTATTCATGGGAATTACGACTATAGCAATATATGCATATCTGAGTGCAAAGGCAGTATCATGGTGGAACAATAAATACATAAAATATACATCTGTGATATTATATTGCGGATGGCAGTCGGTTATGATTTTGAGATATTTTGGAATGTATTTTATTTAAGGAGATATATAGATGAAGATTTTAGTTACGGGAGCTTCCGGGTTTGTAGGGAGAAATCTTGTCTCAGCATTGGAAAATATCAGAGATAAAAAAGATACAACAAGAAATATTCAGGTTGAGCGTGTGTACCAATATGACAGGAAGTCGACATCAGCAGAATTAATGGATTATTGTAGGGATGCCGATTTTGTTTTTAATCTTGCAGGAGTTAACAGACCTAAGAAGCAGTCTGAATTCATGGAAGGCAATTATGAATTTGCCGATAC